>JAJFHB010000384.1 GCA_021775795.1 Hyphomicrobiales bacterium
GAGGCGCAGAAATTGCTCTACGAAGCCGAAAACGTGCTCACTGACGAGGCTCGCTATCACATCTTCCGTCGCAAGCTTCTCGACCGTGTCGAAGGCATTGTGGCGGCATCCGTCAAGCCGATGGAGAAGATCGAGCAGATCAAAATCATGCAGCTTGACGGCATGAACAGCGGTGGTGGTGGTGACGGACGCAAATCACCCACAGATGAAGTGATCGACAGCGCCCTGCGTTACCGTGTCCAGGCACCGATGGTGGACAGCTTGATGGCGGATCTGGGGATTGAGGGCGGAAACCTGTCGAAGATGACAGGTCTGGTGCGAGAGGCCCGAGATATTCAGTCGATCGCCAAGGAAATGAACAAGTCCCGCGGAGAGGGTGATGGAGGTGACGGTGAAGCGTCGACCGGACAAACCCCTGAAGGCGATCCGCCCGATGGCGGTGGTGACGGTTCCAGCGGTGATTCAGGCGGTGGCTCGGGTGGATCTGGCAGTTCTGGCCGAGGCCGGTCGCGCCGGACAAAGAAGTAGGGGGTCGGGATGGCGAGAGTATTCGTCTCCACTGTCATCGCAGCGTCCGCCGACAAGGTCTGGGCAAGGGTGCGTGATTTCAACGGCCTGCCAACCTGGCACCCGGGGATCCGGGACAGCCAGATAGAGGCCGGCGAACCTGCGGACAAAGTCGGCTGCATCCGTGATTTCCACCTGCAGAACGGTGACCGCATCAGGGAGCAGCTGTTGGGCCTGTCCGACTACGACATGTTCTGCACCTACTCGATCCTGGAAAGCCCGATGCCGTTGGAGAATTATGTCTCGACCCTGCGGCTGACACCCATAACGGATGGCGAGCGAACATTTGCCGAGTGGTCGGCAGAGTTCGACTGTGCGATTGAGGTTGAGGACGATCTGATCGCCGGCATTAGCCAGAATGTTTTCCAGGGTGGCTTTGATTCCCTGAAGCGTCATTTTGGAGGCTGAGCAACGTGGTCAAAGTGGTCAAAAGCACCATTCTTGAAGCGCCGGTCGAACAGGTCTGGGACGTGTTGCGCGACTTCAATGGTCACGACCGCTGGCATCCGGCGGTCACCGACAGCACAATTGAGCGCGGCCAGACGTCGGACCGGGTTGGTTGCGTGCGGCGCTTTCATCTGGCCGACGGCTCGGAACTGCGCGAACAGCTTTTGACCTTGTCGGACATGGAAACGGCCTACAGCTATTGCCTCCTCGATACGCCGGTGCCGCTCTTCAACTATGTCTCCCACGTCTCGCTGATACCGGTAACGGACGGTGACCGTACTTTCTGGCAGTGGCAATCGCGCTTCGACACGCGGCGCGGGGAAGAAGCTGAAATGGAAACGCTCGTGGGTGAAGGGATTTATGCCGCCGGTTTTGAGGCCATTCGCCGCCACATGGGGCTGGCAAAGCAGGGATCGAGGCAGGAACAATGACGGTAACAGTAACGACATATGAAACCGCCACCGAGGCTGCGCACGCCATTGCTGCTGGAACTTCGACCCATTTTCTTGGCGGGGGAACGCTGATCATGCGTGCCCTCAATGAGGGAGACCCATCTGTCCGTTCCATCGTGATGACAGGCGATATCGCGATGAAGCAGATAAGGCCCGCGGGCGCTGGAATGGAGATTGGCGCAGCAGTGACCATGGCGGATATTCTCGGCAGTCACGACCTTGGCTTTCTGCATTCAGCCGCCAGGGCGGTTGGTGGTCCGGCAATCCGCAATATGGCGACGCTCGGCGGCAATCTGTTCGCCCGCTCGCCTTATGGAGACCTTGCAACAGCACTGCTTGCTTTAGATGGCGTGGTGGTTCTGGCGAGTGGGGGAGGCATGCGCGAAATGCCATTGTCTGAGTTTCTTGCCGGCCGTGATGGTGTTGCAAAAGGCGTGGTCGTGAGCGTTCGCGTTTCACGCCCGGCGACGCTGGAAGCTTTTCGCTTTCACAAGGTAAGCCGGGTTCGCCCAAAGCGCATCGCCGTACTCACTCTTGCCGCCCATCTGCCGATGAACAGCGGTCGCATTACGGGTGCCCGCATTGCCTATGGGGCAATGGCGCCGACGCCAATTCGCGTGCCGGCGGTCGAACAGGCGCTGGAAGGTGCGAGCCTTGATGAGCAGGGTATCGCACGGGCATTGGCGGTTGCATGTGAGGGCTGCGCACCGGCCAACGACGCCATCGCTTCGGAATGGTACCGCCGGGAAGTGACCCCCGTACATCTGAAACGGCTGCTTCTCGGCCAGGCAGCTTAAGGATACGTACATGAGCAAGAAGCCTCTACAGTTCACGCTAAATGGCGCAAACAAGGCGGTTTTCGTCGAAGATGGCCAAAACCTGCTTGACGTGCTGCGTCGCGAAGTTGGTGATTTCGCACCAAAATATGGCTGCGGACAGGGTACCTGCGGGTCGTGCACTGTGCTCATTGACGGCAAGCCGCACCTTTCCTGCCTCACGCTGGCCGAGCGCTCTGAAGGCGCTTCGATAGAGACGGCAAGTGGCCTTGCCGACGGGCCGGATCTGCATCCCCTGCAGGATGCGTTCATGGAACATTTTGCGGCCCAGTGTGGCTATTGCACATCGGGCATGTTGATGGCCGCCAAGGCTCTTCTTGACCACACACCAACGCCGACCCGCGAAGAAGTTGTGGAAGCGATTGCCGGCAATGTCTGCCGGTGCACCGGGTACGAGCCCATCATCAACGCCATTCTGGACGCCGCGGCCCGTGGCCGCCGCTTCAGCGCCTGAGGAGGGCGAGTATGCTTGAGCTTCGCAAAGACATCTTCGCCGACGAACGCGACGATAATCTGAATGAAATTGGCAAGCCGACCCAGCGCCAGGACATGTTGGGCCATGTCACCGGACGCACGCGGTATTACGATGATCATGCCTTTGAAGGCATGCTGCATCTCAAAGTGGTGCGCAGCCCGCATCATCATGCCCGCATTCGCAGCATTGATACGTCTGCTGCTGACCGGCTTCCAGGAGTGCGCCGCATCATCCAGGCTGCGGATATTCCGGTCAATCTCAACACCCTTTTGAGTCTGATCGAATTTGGCGAAGATGATGAGCCGACACTTGCCGAGGATAAGGTGCGATACATCGGTGAGCCGGTTGTCGCCGTCGTTGCAGATACAGAGGTCATCGCCATGGCGGCTGTTGCCGCCGTCAGGGTCGACTATGAAGTGCTGCCTCATGTGCTGGACGTGGAGGAGGCGCTGAAACCCGGCGCGGTATCGGTCAATCCGGTCTACACAAAAAACCATTTTGTCTTCCACGATAGCTACGATCGCCAGAAAATGCGCTTTGGTGATGTTGAGGCCGGGTTTGCACAAGCAGACCATGTTCTCGAGGCGCGCTACCAGATGTCACCGATTGAACACGCTCCGGTCGAACCCATGGGCTGTATTGCGGCGCCGGAGACAAACGACCGTATCGTGGTGCACACCTCAACCCAGGCGTTGTTCTTTTCTCTCGGTACCGCTGCAAAGATACTCGACATGCCGTCGAACCGGCTCCACTTCATCGGCGGCACGGTTGGTGGCGGCTTTGGTGGTAAAGTTGACTCCCTGACTGAGCCGCTCGCCATCCTTGCCTGCAAGCTCACCGGAAAACCGGTTCGTTATGGCTTCAATCGCCAGGAGGAGATGCAGGCCGGGCCACCTCGCGGCGCGGAGGTCCACTACATCAAGGACGGCGTCATGAATGATGGCCGGATCGTCGCGCGCCAGATCCGTTCCTATTTCGATGCCGGCGCCTACACCCGGCTTTCAAGCTACGCCATCATCAAATGTACCGGTCATCTGCCGGGCCCCTACACCATCCCCAACGTCAAAACCGACGTGTTTTGTGTTTACACCAACCGCACCCCGGCCACGGCCATGCGCGGATTCGGCGTTACCGGCGTTGATTTCTCTCTCGAGTGCCATATGGACAAGATGGCGCAATTAGTCGGCATGGATGCGATTGAGTTCCGCATTTTTAATGCTTACCGCGATGGCGATATGAAAGCGCACCGGCGTGAAGCAAAAAACACCGCGCTCGTCGAATGTTGCCAGGTTGCGGCTCAAAAGGCGGGCTGGCCGATCCGTGACGAGTTTCAGCAAATGTCGTCTCTTCACGGTGGTGGAGGGGAACGCGCAGCGATTCCTTACACCCGCATGGATCAGGAAGGCATCATCGCCGGGATGTCGGCAGCGCAAGCGCCGCCATCCACGCCAATCCAGGCACCAGCAACAATGGCGCCGGCAATTGCGGCAACTGTTGCAGCACCTCCGCCCGCTCCTGTGGTGCCACCCGTTCCAACGGTCGCGCAACCACCAGTGGCCACACAATTGCCTCTTGCAGCAACTGCACCGCAAGCACCCCAATCATCTCAGCAACCGCCCGTGGTCGCGGGTGCGCCTGCGGTTCCGCCGTTATCTCCACCCGCGATGGGGCAGCAGGCAGCACCGCCATCGATACCGACATCACCATCACCATCGATGCAACCCGCGTCACCCTATACCTCACCCGCTCCGCAAACCGAGGGTTCAGAAGGCTCCAGCCGACCATCTGCATCGCCAAGGCCCGGCACAGTGCGGCACGGATCGCGGCTGGCCGGCACAAGGAGGCGCTGATCCATGACGAAGCATCGCGGCAGAGGTGTTGCCTCAATCAACTATCCCATCGGTATGAACCTGGGTGGCGATCCCAGCCAGGCCCTCGTGCACTCAAATCCTGACGGCAAATTCACTGTTGCCTTGTCCTCGATCGACCTTGGACAAGGCATGAAGTCGGTAACCCGGCAGATCGCAGCCGAGACTCTGGGTGTGCCGGTGGAGGACGTCTATGTCGACACAGCAGACAGTGATATTGGCCCCCACTGTATGGGCAGCTTCGCCTCTCGTGGCACGCACCGGGTGGGAAACGCTGTAATCGCTGCTGCAAAAGAAGCGCGCGGCGTCTTGCTGGATGCAGCAGCGGAAGAGCTGGAGGTTAATGCTCAGGATCTCGAAACCGATGGCAAGGGCAACATTCACGTTCGCGGCGCGCCTCAGCGGTCCATCACCGTGCGTGATGTGTCCATAGCCGCCCAGTTCAGACAGGGGCGTACAATATCCGGCCGTGGCATCTTTCTCATACCGCTCTCGGACGTGAACCCTGAAACCGGCGAGATGTCGCCCGTATCCTGTTATGCCCACGCCTGCCTTGTGGTCGATGTCGAAGTCGACGATGAAACCGGCGTGGTTGATGTTCTGCAAATGAACAGTGCATATGAACTCGGACGGGCGCTCAACCCGAAGCTTGTGGAACAGCAGCTTGTTGGTGGTGCCTGGATGGGCATGAGCCATGCGCTTTATGAAACCACCGAACCTTATTATCCGGACCGCGCACATGCCCCAAATGATTTCAACGACTACGTCATGCCCGGCCCGGGAGACATTGCCGAACACAACATAGCAGTGCTCGAGCGCCCGGCGCCCGATGGCCCCTTTGGTGGCAAGGGGCCTGGAGAAATGTGTGCAAACCCGGTTTTGCCCGCAGTGGCGAACGCTGTCTTCAACGCCGTTGGGGTGCGCGTCGATGACCTCCCCATTTCTCCTGAAAAAGTCCTGCGCGGTATTAAGGACCAGGGCGGTGCCCGGCCTATGCCCACTCCCGGACAGGCGGGGGCTTGAGGCAGGCAGGATGGCGGTCAGGCGCAAAATAGTCGGGATCGACGGGCCGGAAACGCTGCATGCCGCGTTGCGGTCGGCGCAGTATCTCGCCGACGATGCGCTCGCTACGGCGGCTTACCTCGCCTTGGCGCTTGGCAAGCCCTTGTTGCTGGAAGGCATGCCCGGTGTCGGTAAGACCGAGGCTGCAAAGGCTTTGTCATCGGTACTGGGGCGGCAGCTCATCCGCCTGCAGTGTTACGAGGGCATTGATGCAGCGAATGCCATTTACGAATGGAATTATCCCCGCCAGATGCTGGCAATCCGCCAGGCCGGGGAAGAACAGGTCGACATCTATCGCGATGAGTTTCTTATCGAACGGCCGATGTTGGCGGCACTTAAGGCACCGCAACGGGTGACCCTGCTGATTGACGAAATCGACCGCTCGGATCATGAGTTTGAAGCTCTGCTGCTGGAGTTTCTCTCGGACTTTCAGATCTCTATTCCCGAGCGTGGCACCATTCGCGCAACAGAACACCCGGTCGTTGTCTTGACCTCCAACCGGACGCGGGAACTTCACGAGGCATTGCGCCGCCGCTGTGTTTATCACTGGATTGACTACCCCGAGCCGGAGATGGAAGCGCAGATTGTCATGATGCGCGCGAGTTCTGTGGCGGAAGCCACAGCCCATGCCGTTGTCGCGGCTGTCGGCCGTCTCCGCCAGGAACCGTTGGCCAAGCTTCCCGGTGTGGCTGAAACGGTTGAATGGGCGGAGGCTGCCACGCTTTTGAATGAACAGGGTGTGGCCTGGCCCGATGCCTTCAAGAGGGCGATTGGCGTGGCTGTGAAGGTTGAAGAAGATCTTGCACATGTATCGGAACGGATCGACACGATTGTTCCAGGAGTTGCGGCATGAGCGGAACTGAAACCCTGCCGCGTGCAGCACGTCCTTTTGTGGAATTCCCAACTCTTCTTCGCAGTTACGGATTTGCCGTGGCGCCGGAACAGACCGTGGCTTTCCTGTCTGCAATTGAGCTCCTGGGCCCCCGGTCAATTCAACAAATACGCCGCGCCGGTCATGCCACCCTGGCTCCCCCCCGGGAGCGCCATGACGAATTTGATGCGCTTTTTGATGGCTTCTTCATCGGCCGGGAAATCGCTGCGATGGCCAGTGGCGAGGATGACGATGAAGAGATGAAAGTCCAGGAAGAGGGGACAGGTGAGCAGGAACAGTTGATCTCGGAGGAGGACGATG
>JAJFHB010000385.1 GCA_021775795.1 Hyphomicrobiales bacterium
CACCTGCACGCTGCATCAACACGCGCTATCGCGGCTCTTTCCATCATGACGTCAACCGCAGTGACGGCTCACACACAATGCCCCATGGCGAAAGTGCTTCCGTTCCTAGAGCGTTGACCATAGCGCGGTCCGCATTGACCTCGCTTTACGGTCACACCGGGGGCCATGAAGAGGCCAGGCAACTATGGCGCGAACTGCTTGAGATCAATTCGGACTTCTCACCCGAACGCCTGCGCCAAATTCTTCCCTTCAAGGACCCCGCCTGGTTCGAGCAATTCATCGGCGGATTGCGCAAGGCCGGCGTGCCGGTGTGAGTGACGTCTAGTCAAACACGTCCGGGCTGCTTTTTACCACTTGCTCATAGATCGGCTGAAAGTGCAGCCAGCCAATGTAATCGCTGCCCACATGTTCTGCGCTGTAACGTGCCCGTTCGGGGGAAACATAGGTTGGCTTGTTGCCCGTGGCCTCGACCATCAGTTGAACCCGGCAGGCGGCATCAAGCGCGATGAACCAGAAGCAGGCATCATCAACACTGTGACGGGACGCTGTAAGAAGCCCGTGGTTTTGGTGCAGTACGGCACGGTTTGACGCAAAGGCCTCAACAACGCCGAGCCCCTGTCCCTGCTTGACGGCAACGGCACCGCCTTCGTCGTTCACAACCGCGTGGTTTTCATAGAAACAGCAGGCATCCTGGGTGATCGGTTCCAGTGGCCGGCCCATGGCGCACCAGGCGCTGCCGTGAACCGTGTGGGCGTGACACATGGCGACAATATCCGGATTGGCCTGATGAACGGAGGCATGGAGGACGAAGCCCGCCCGGTTGATGGCGTAATCCCCCTCAACCACATCACCCTCGTGGTTTGCAAGCACCAGACTGGAGACCGTCACATGGGAGAAGTGCACGGCCATGGGGTTGGTCCAGTAGAGCTCTGAATGCTCCGGATCGCGCACCGAGATATGACCGGCAAAACCATAGTCGAAACCATGAATGGCAAAGGCCCGGCAGGCCACTGCAAGGCGCTCCTTGCGGTGCTGACGCTCTTCCGCCGGGGTTTTGAATTCCGGAACCTCAGGAAACTTCAATCCCGACTGGTCAGGCTGATAAATCGACTGCTTGACCGCCGCTGCTGCCTTTGAAGGCTCGATGGTTTTCAACATCTGGTCCAACTCCCGAAAAGCAAATGTCTTCAATCCGGGCTTAGAGCTTGCGCCGCAATAAACCGCGAATCTGAAGGCCGGATATCTGCAGTGATTATGGCTACGGTCACATGCCGCAGCAAGCCCGATTACGATGGCCGAGCAGCGCGTCGATCGCGATGAGAGACCAGAAAGTCGATGAAAAGGCGTAACAACTCAAGCCGCCGATTCTGCTCTGGATAATAGAGGTAGAGCGGCGGCATTTCAGTCACGAATTCATCAAGCACTGTTTCCAACACCCCCGAATTGAGTTCGTCTTCCAACGCTCCTCGAAGCGACCACCCGATCCCATGACCATCAAGCACAGCCTGCGTCACATATGACATATTGTCGAAAACCAGCCTTGATGGCGGGTCTACGGTCTTTGTTTGCCCATTTTCAACGAACTCCCAGTCCCAGATGCGCTTGGCCGTGACGGATTTGTAGCGCACGCATTTGTGGGCCAAGAGGTCGCGCGGATGTTCGGGACGTCCGAAAGCGTTGAGATAGGACGGCGCTGCATACCAGCAGGGAACCAGCGTTCCGGTGAGGCGTACCGCAATCATGTCCGCAGTCAGGATGTCGCCTGTACGAAAGCCCGCGTGAAAGCCTTCTTTGACAATGTCGGTCAGGCCTTCATTGACGGAGAAGTCGAGGCAAACGTCTGGATAACGCGCATGAAAGTCCGCAAGCACCGGCGCGATGATCACTTTGTAGGCGCTTCTTTGTATGCTCAGCCGCAAGGTGCCTGTTGTAGCTTTGCCGATGGCCCGGGTGCCTTCAATGGCCTCTGTGATTTCATCAAACGCAGGTCCCGCCCCTGCCAGCAAGGTACGGCCGGCATCGGTTAGCTCTATAGAGCGTGTGGTGCGGACCAGAAGATTAACACCAATACGGCGTTCGAGAGCCTTGAGCTGATGGCTGACGGCTGGCGCACCGACGCCAAGGGAACGGGCCGCTGCGCTCAGGGACCCCTCCCTGACAATAGCCAGAAACACTTCAATTCCATTGATCGGTGTGCGTACCACTATTCGAATTTACTCAATAATATAGTGCTGATTCAATATATATTTCATCAGTGTAATTCTCGCTAGAGTGACGCTGCATTTGAATCCCAGGGCCCCTCATGAGTGTCGTTGAAGAGGACAACAAGCAGGATCGCGTTGCCCTCGGCATCGCTCTGGTTTTGCTTTCCACGCTCTTTACGTCGTCTACCGACGTCATCTTCAAGTTCGCCAGCGACAGCGGCACGATCTGGCAGTTCTTCATACTGCGCTCATTGCTGGCAATCCCGGTATTGCTGGCCATTGCCTTTGTCTGGGGTGATGGGGCGGCAACCTGGATCAAGGCACTGAAGTTCTGGCCCATGGTGCGGGCGCTGTTGTTCGTTTTGATGTTTGTCGTCACCTATGCGGCATTGCCGGTTCTGCCATTGGCGAGCCTTGCTGCCGGTCTCTACACCTCACCACTGTTTGTTGCCGCCTTGTCCGCATTGTTGATTGGCGAAAAGGTACGCTGGCACGGATGGTTTGCCATTGCGGTTGGATTTGTGGGCGTTCTGCTGATCCTGAAGCCTGGAACAGAGGCCTTCACCTGGTACACCGTGTTGCCTGTACTCGGTGGTCTCTTCTATGCGCTTTCAGCGCTTGTGACCCGGAGCAAGTGCCGCACGACGGCGCCTGCCACGCTTGGCGTATCACTCAACATTGCCCTTGTGGTCATGGCGGTCGTTGTTATTGCCGGGCTTTACATCTGGTCACCAGCACCTGAAAAGATCGCCTTATCTCCGTTCCTGCTCGGGCCGTGGCAGGCATTCGGATTACCGGAGTGGGGGTTTGTGGGATTGCTCGCAGCGCTTTTGGTCGGGAACAGTCTTGTCGTGTCCGCCGCCTATCAGACAGCACCGCCCTACATCATCTCCACATTTGACTACAACTACCTGATCTTCATGGCAGTGTTCGGGTATTTTTTCTTTTCAGAGATACCGGACGGGCAGACCATCACCGGCATGTTCATGATTGTCGGCGCCGGCCTGATCGTTGCCCGACCCTGAAGGCCTCTTCAATTTGCGACACAAGCAAACAGAGGTAGACCGATTGACCATCGATGGGGATAATGCGGTGACGTTGGCAGAAGGACAGACCGATGAGCTACAAACTTTACTACGCCCAGGGAAGTGCTGCCATGGGGGTTCGAGTGCTCCTGGAAGAGATTGGTGCGCCGTATGAATTGATACAAACCACAATCGACATGGACAAGCCCCGTCCGCCCGAGCAACTCGCCCTGAATCCGAACGGTTGGGTGCCGGTTCTCATCTGGGACGACAGTGCCATGTATGAATGTGCTGCCATCACTGTCTTTCTGTGCGACCGGCATCCGGAAGCGAACCTTGCGCCGGGCGTTAATGAAGCAGAACGCGGCGTCTATCTGCAAACGCTCGTCTACTTCTCCAATACGGTTCAGAACGCATTCCAGTTGAACTATTACCCGGAACGTTTCGCCGACACCGAGGCCGAAGAGCCCAGTGCGCAGCGCCGCGGTATCCGCCGGTTGCGCGAGACTTGGAAAGTCATTGATGATCAGATCGGCGACAAGGAGTGGATACTGGGTGACCGGTTCAGCGCGGCGGACATTTATCTGTTCATGCTGACCACGTGGTTGAGTACACCACACGGGCACCCCACGACCGATGAATTTCCCAATGTGAAGAGGATCGCGGATAAGGTCATGCAACGGCCCAGCGTGCAACTTGTGTACGCGAAATAGAAAACGTCGAATCTGTAGATTTCTTCAGGCTCGACAGCTTGGAAATTGCAGCGACTTTTGATCAGCCGAGCAGAAAGTTCAACCGCTCGTCTGCTCTTGATGCGGCAATTTCCAGGACCTCGGCTGTAACGACATTCTCCACAACAAACGGATCTTCGCTCACCCTGTTCTGAAGCGCTTCCAGCGAGGCATTGTGCGCCACAATCGCGCCTCCCAATCCCGGTTGAAGACTGCCTGCCAGCAAAAACACGCCTTCATCAAAACCGCGTTTGATCCACTCCTTGTGCCCCTCCATGAAGTCGCCGGCCTGGGCCTTGTTGCGGGAGAATTTGAGCAATACGACAAACATCAGATGTGGACTCCTTTGGATGTGGCAGGAAGTGCTGGAACACAGCCTGCATGAAACCTGCTGTCAGGAAATGTCAGCTAGGTCGGGCAACCATAGGGAGGCAATTTCCGGTTCCCTCACGAAAACGCGTTAATGCCTGTCAGATCCCTTGCGATCAGCAGCTTCTGGATTTCTGTTGTGCCATCGGGGATGGGCATGATCAGAGCTTCGCGGACGAGCTTTTCGATGAGGTAGTCTTTGGTGACACCATTGCCGCCGTGGATCTGGAGGGC
>JAJFHB010000386.1 GCA_021775795.1 Hyphomicrobiales bacterium
AAAATGACATTGGGAGCAATATAGGCGGAATGGCGCACAACACAGCTCGGCACGGCACGAAATCCGGCATCCCGGAATTCATCCTCGCCCCAGCCCTCGAACTTGCTGTCGACCTTGTCCCACCACTGCGCCTTTCCCGGACCGCCGGGAATTGGCTTCATGTCATTGAGGCGGAACGACAGGAGCACGGCCTTTTTCAGCCACTGATTGACGCACCATTCCCCGTCGATCTTTTCGGCAACGCGCGCCTCTCCACGATCCAGGAGAGTGAGGGCGTTCGTGACCGCATCGCGGATTTCACCTGTTGTGGTGAAACTGATCTGATCGCGGTCTTCGAATGCCTGATCGATGATGGTGGCGAGGTTTTCTGTGCTCATGTCTTTACATCCGTGGTGAGGGAGCTGCCGTCTCAGGTGCTATGAGGTGAGGCCTGTTAGAAACTTAGACAAGTCTTCTGTCTGGTGATGCACATAGTCCGGTCGTTCGGTGATGCCGTGCTGTTCATTGATGAAGGCAGCGGACGTGTTTTGTGGAGAATGTACCAGCACCGTTGTCATGCCAAGCTCGTGCGATGGTTCAAGGTTTCGCGGCATGTCTTCAAACATCGCAGCCCGGGTTGCGTCAAAACCGGCATGTTCGATAAACATCGCATAGGCGACAGGTTCCGGCTTTGGAATGTAATCCGCATCCGAAATATCGAACACCAGCTCGAAATGATCGCGGATACCTATTTTCCCCAATACGTTTTCCGCATGCCCGTGTGAGCCGTTTGTGAAAACCAGCTTGCGGCCCGGGAGTTTGTCGAGAGCCTGTGACAAGGCGGCATTCGCATCCAGCACCGAAACGTCAATGTTATGCACATAGTCCAGAAAGTGCTGGGGGTCGATGTCATGACGCGACATCAACCCGCGCAGGGTTGTGCCATATTCGTAGAAGTATTTTTTCTGCAGTTTTCGGGCTTCCGTAAACTCCACCTGCAGCAGTTCGGATATGTAACTGCCCATGAGCTGATCAACCTGCGCAAAGAGGTCGCAATGGGCCGGGTACAGCGTGTTGTCCAGATCGAACACCCAGGTATCCACATGCGCAAATCCGCCTCTGTCCGGCATAGGCTTTTGTCCGCTGTTCATCTGTTGTGCCCGAGATTCATGAAATGCGTGTGCCCTGGCCGTGCTCCGTGAAGAGCTCAAGCAAAACAATGTGAGGCACGCGCCCATCAATAATGACAACCCCTTCGACACCGCTTTCCACGGTGTTAATGGCGGTTTCAAGTTTTGGGATCATGCCGCCTGAAATTGTACCATCCGCGATCAGGTTGCGTGCATCTTTGAGCTCGAGTTCACGGATAAGCTGTCCGTTCTGGTCGAGAACGCCGGTGACATCCGTGAGCATCAGCAAACGCTTTGCGCTCATCGCCGTTGCAATAGCCCCGGCGGCCGTATCCGCATTGATGTTGTAGGTGGCGCCATCTTTGGAAACACCTATCGGAGCGATGATGGGAATAATATCGCTCGCGGACATTGTTTCCAGAATGGCCGGATTGATGGTTTCCGGTTCGCCGACAAAACCGAGGTCGATAATCTGTTCGATGTTTGAATTGGGGTCCCGTTTGGTTCTCCGCAGCTTCCGCGCCGTGATCAGGTTGCCGTCCTTGCCGGAGATACCAACGGCGCGCCCGCCCGCCTGGTGGATGGAAGAAACCACCTGCTTGTTGATGGAGCCTGCAAGGACCATTTCCACCACCTCAACAGTGGCGGCATCGGTAATGCGCAGGCCATCGGCGAAATTGCTCTTGATCTGAAGACGCTCAAGCATCGAGCCGATCTGCGGCCCGCCGCCGTGCACGACAATCGGATTAATGCCGCTTTGTTTGAGCTGTACAATGTCACGCGCAAATTTAGCCGAGAGGTCGCTGTCCCCCATGGCGTGTCCGCCATATTTGACCACAACGGTCTTATTGTCATAGCGCTGCATGAAGGGCAGGGCTTCGGACAAAATCCGCGCCTTGTCCTGCAACCTTGCAACTACTGCCTCGCTGTCGTCCATACTGCTCATTGCCGGTTGTCCATGCTCATCCCGTCTGACCGCGAGCCTTATAAACGAAACATCAATGCCCGGCCAGAGAGCAGATTTCTGCGCGCAGTTCTGCGACGCCGGTACTCTTGGCGCTGGAAGTTGTGTGGACGATGGGGTGTGCTGCGGGATGCCGCTTCAACGCTGCAATTGTTGTGGCGACCGCATCCTCAAACTCGTTCTGTCTGGGCTTGTCGCATTTCGTCAGCACAATCTGGTAGGAGACCGCTGCTTCGTCCAGCAGATCCATGATCTCCACATCATTGGGTTTGATGCCATGACGCGAATCGATCAGCATGAAGAGACGCCGCAAATTGGCACGGCCCCGGAGATAATCGCGCACCAGTCGGTTCCACGCTTCAGACTTCGCCCGCTCGGCCCGCGCATAGCCGTAACCGGGCATGTCGACCAGCAAATGCGATACTCCAAGAGTGAAGAAGTTGAGCTCGCGCGTGCGCCCCGGAGTGTTGGATGTGCGGGCAAGTGTCTTGCGGCCTGTGAGAGCGTTGAGGAGGCTCGATTTCCCCACGTTCGACCGCCCCGCAAAGGCCACTTCAACAAGGTCTGAAACAGGCAACCCTTCAAGGGCGACAACACCCTTCACGAACTCACTGGGTCCGGCGAACAGAAGACGGCCGGCCTCCAATGTTTCAGGTGTGAACTCCGGTTGCCATGAGGCGCTATCTGTCATGACCAGACATAAGGGCCAGACATCAGGAGTCGCCTTCCTGTGTTTTTTTCTTGCGGGTGAATGTCTGCTTGATGTTGCTGAAGAGCTCAACTTTCACGCCTTGCCTCGACATGATCACCCACTGCTGCGCGATGGAAAGTGAGTTGTTCCAAGCCCAGTAGATGATCAGCCCAGCCGGGAATGTTGCCAGCAGGAATGTGAAGAACACAGGCATCCAGTTGAAAATCATTGCCTGTGTCGGATCCGGCGGAGGCGGATTGAGGCGCATCTGCACAAACATGGTGATGCCCATGATGAGTGGCCAGACGCCGATGGCGAGAAAGGAAGGCGGGTCCCAGGGGATCAGGCCAAACAGATTGAACAACGTGGTCGGATCCGGCGCTGAGAGGTCCTGAATCCAGCCGATGAAGGGTGCGTGGCGCATTTCGATGGTGCCGAACAGCACCTTATAAAGCGCAAAGAACACCGGAATCTGGATCAGAATCGGTAAACAGCCCGCCGCCGGATTGACTTTCTCTTTCTTATAAAGAGCCATCGTCTCCTGTTGCAGCTTGGGTTTGTCATCAGCATAGCGCTCGCGGAGTTTCATGACTTCCGGTTGCAGCTTTTTCATCCGCCCCATGGAGACGTAGGATTTGTTCGCCAGCGGGAAGAACACGATCTTTACGCAAACCGTGACGGCAAGGATGGCGAAGCCGAAATTGCCGAGGATGTTGTAGAAAAAGTCGAGGACGGAAAACAACGGGATGGTGATGAAGAAAAACCATCCCCAGTCGATCAGGTTGTGAAAGTTTTCAATCTCGAAAGTTTCTTCATACTCATCAATGATGGAGACAATCTTGGCGCCGGCGAAAAGATGAGCTTCTGAGTGGCCGATCGTACCGTCCGCAATCTCCACACCTTGTTCGTGCACATAATCCATGCGGTAAATGTCACCGCTGCCGTTGTTGTTCCTGATGATGCGCGATCTGAGATCAGCGTCCTGCTGTGGCAGCAGGGCGACCGCCCAGTATTTGTCGGATATGCCCAGCCAGCCGCCGACGGAGTTGAACTTCTTTGTGTTGCTATCGTCGTCTTCCAGATCGTCATAGTCGACCTCGAAGGCTGTCTCGAGCCAGCCGACAAAGCCTTCATGCAAGACGAAGAAATCAAGAATTTCAGGCGTACCATAGCGCGCCACCTGGCCGAAGGGATGCAGTTGCACCGTATTGCCACTGGTGTTGTAGACTTCGTCTTCAACCGTGAAGAGATAATTTTCGTCCAGTGAAATTGTGCGCGTGAATATCAGGCCGGCACCATTGTCGTAAGTCAGCGTGACCGGGTCCTCTTCCGTCAGCACCTGGTATTCGTCGGCGCTCCAGACGGTATCAATTTTGGGAACGTCAATGCCGCTGTTTGCGGGGACCTGCCAGGCGAAATAGGCAAAGTAGGCATTGCTTGTGCCAACCGGTGAGAGCAGCGTGATGATCGGACTCTCTTCGTCCACCGTTTCGTGGTAGCGGCGCAGTCTCAGATCATCAATGCGCGCACCGGTCAGATTGATAGAGCCTTCAAGTGCAGGCGTGTCGATCATAATGCGTGCCGAGGCGCTGATCGTGGCTTCACGGTCGACTGCTGTTTCACCAATGATGGGAACGTCAGAAGTGTCGCCAGAAACCGACGGTTCGTCACCCAGATCGGGAAGCGCGCTATTCTCGCCGCCGTCTTGCGTTGCTGTCTGCTCGGTCGCTTCCAGACGCTGGCGTTCTTCTTCCATTTTCGGAATGCCGAAAAACACCTGCCACGCAATCAGCACCACGGCTGACAGGGCAATGGCCAGCATGAATTCCCGGTTATTACCACCCATGCGATCTATTCCTCACAGCATCAGCCACAGCACTAATGGCTGCTTCCGGTCCGGCGTTTGCCGTGAACCACGGCCAAAGCGGTTTCAAAGTCCTGTTTGAGCCTGTCAAAGGGGCGGGTCAAGGTTTGAC
Source organism: Hyphomicrobiales bacterium (assembly GCA_021775795.1). Taxonomy (GTDB): domain Bacteria; phylum Pseudomonadota; class Alphaproteobacteria; order Rhizobiales; family JAJFHB01; genus JAJFHB01. Next base: position 4,741 of record JAJFHB010000386.1, read on the forward strand.
GGCGCCCAATGACGACATAATCGAATCCAACTTGTGCAAGATCCCACATCACCAGCCGTGCAGCCTCCCGCAGCCGTCGCCGTGCGCGGTTGCGCTGCGGCGAGTTCCCAACGCGTTTGGATACCGTGAACCCGATGCGGGGTTCAGCCTCATCCTCGCGGTTATGGGCCTGCAGGACGAGACCATCGACAGCACACTTGCGGCCTTTCGCAGCCCTGAGAAACTCACGTCTGCGCTTTAGCCCTTGCATCGGATCGTCCGCACCCGCTTCGCGCGGGAAAGCCACCTAAGCCGAAAGACGCTTACGTCCGCGCGAACGCCGGCGTGAGAGTACCCTCATTCCGTTTTTAGTCGCCGAGCGGGACCGAAATCCATGACGACGCTTACGAACCAGATTACTCGGTTGAAATGTTCGTTTCACAACAAACTCCAGAGCCTTTGCGCCAGCATTTTCCCCTTATTGGGCTTCATGTGGCGCTTCCATACGAAAATCCACCGTGCGCGGCACTGCAGTCAGCGCACCCACGATGGTTCAGAAGATCGAGCGGGCTTATAGGATCATAGCGCGCTGAAGTCAACGAATCCTGCCGCATTTCATGTCAGTTGGGAACACTTTCATCTCTGGTCACGGATTCTGACGCTCAATCACTTTACCTTGAGCCCGTATGTTCCGGGTGCGGTCGAATTCTAACTAGTCGGGTATACCATCAATGATGTGCATTTGGGCGCGTCTGGATTTGAGGGAACAGCTCGATAATGACCGGATATGGGATGATTGCCGTCGCGAGTAAAACGGGGCCTGCGATGCGCGCAGCAGCGCTTGCCGTCGTTGTGTCATTGCTCTGCCTTGCACCCCGTATCGCCAATGCCGCTGAGCTCAGCCAGATCTTTGCTGCAAATGATGCAAGCTCAACCCAAACGATCAATCACGCCGCCTGGGACCAACTTCTGGCGAGCCATCTCAGCATGGGAAACGAGGGTGTCGCTCTGTTTGCCTACAGCAATGTTAATGCCGGCGAACGGGCAGCCCTTAAGGGATATATTGAGACACTGGAAGCAGTTAACGTCACATCACTCAGCCGCGATGTGCAGATGGCCTACTGGATCAACCTCTATAACGCGGTGACAGTTGAAGTCATATTGCAGAATTTTCCGCTTGCATCCATCCGCGACATTTCTTCAGGCCTATTCAGTTCCGGTCCGTGGGACGCCGAAATGGTCTCTGTTCAGGGACACACCTTGACGCTCAATGACATCGAGCATGAAATTCTGCGGCCGATCTGGCACGACCCGCGCATTCATTATGTGGTGAATTGTGCCTCCATCGGCTGTCCGAACCTGGCGCCGGTCGCCTATACGGCGGAGAACCTTTCAGAGCTGCTGGAGCGCGGCGCTCACGACTACATCAATCATTCCCGCGGCGTCCGCGTCGAGAACGGCCGTGTCATTGCCTCCAGGCTTTTTCGTTGGTATGCGGATGACTTCGGCTCAAGGGAAGAACTCTTCGACCATTTTCGCACCTACGCGGATCCCGATTTGCGCAGCGCGCTGGAAGGGCATTCGCGGATATACGATTATGAATACGACTGGTCGCTGAACGGCGGCAGTTAAAAAAATCTGTCATCTGGAATTCTTCATAGAGATCGAACATGTGCGCTTTGGAGCGCAGACAAGAAAGGCGCGACGATGAGTGATCCACAAAAGCAACCCGGGCAGCCGGCCAAAGGCGGTATGATCAAGCGATATGCGCCGCTCGTGGTTCTTGTCGCCGCCATTGTTCTGGTCTTTGTAAACGGTTGGCACAAATACCTTTCACTGGAGCAGATCGCCATTCATCGCGAAGCCTTGCGCGGTTTTGTGGACGAAAATCTGGTCCTGGCATTGCTGGCCTATATGGCGGTTTACGTGGTCGCTGTGGCACTGTCTGTGCCCGGAGGCGCATTACTCACGATCACCGGCGGATTCCTGTTTGGCTGGCTACTGGGCGGGTCGGCGACAGTGGTAGGCGCCACCATCGGCGCCACTGTCATTTTTCTCATCGCCAAGACGTCGCTCGGCGAGACCTTGTCGGCAAAGGCGGGGCCGTGGATGCAGAAATTGTCTGACGGCTTTCGTGACGACGCCATGAGTTACTTGCTCTTTCTCCGCCTCGTGCCGGCATTTCCCTTCTGGCTCGTCAATCTGGCGCCTGCGTTGCTGGGTGTCGGTCTCAGCACCTTTGTGATCGCCACGTTCGTTGGCATTATCCCCGGCACATTTGCATTTTCTATCGTTGGCGCGGGCCTCGACAGGATCATTGATGAACAGCAGCAGGTCTATGATGCCTGTGTTGCCACCGGCGCCACAGATTGCACCTTTTCGCTCGACCCGGGCTCACTCCTGAATTCTACCATTCTCTTGGCTTTTGCCGCTCTTGGTGTGGTTGCCGTTATTCCGGTCGTCCTCAAGAAACTGCGGTCACGCCGTAGCGCGGAAGCAAAATAAGCAACCACCTTGTATTTTTGAAAGCGAGATATCCATGCCGACATTGCATCAACCCGATCTTTGCGTCATTGGCGCCGGTTCCGGCGGCCTTTCGGTCGCCGCCGCCGCTGCTCAACTGGGAGCCAGCGTTGTGCTGGTGGAGAAGGGCAAGATGGGTGGCGATTGCCTGAATTACGGCTGCGTGCCCTCGAAGGCACTGATCGCCGCGGCCAAGCAGGCGCATTTGATGAACCATGGCGAGAAGTTCGGCATTGCCAACCGCAAGGCGCAGGTCGACTACCAGCAGGTCCACGATCACATTCAGGGTGTAATTGCAGCGATTGCCCCTAACGATAGTGTTGAGCGCTTCACCGGCCTCGGCGTCACCGTCATTGAGGCTGCGGGCGAGTTTCGTGACCGCGAAACTGTGATCGCCGGCGACAATGAGATCAAGGCACGACGGTTTATTGTCGCCACCGGATCGTCGGCAGGCATTCCGCCCATCGATGGCTTGATGAACGTGCCCTATCTCACAAATGAGACGATCTTTGATGAGACCAAACTGCCGGCGCGGCTCATCGTGCTGGGTGGTGGCCCCATCGGTATTGAGCTGGCGCAGGCGCATCAAAGGCTGGGGTCGAAGGTCACCGTACTGGAAATGTTTGCACCTCTCGCGAAAGACGATCCGGAACTCACCAGAGTTGTGCTTGATCAGGTGTTGGAAGACGGCGTTGAGATACGCGCAGGCGTCAAGGTCGTGGACGTCCGCAGTGGCCGCAGTGGCGTCGATGTCAAGATTGAGACGGATGACGGCAGTGAGACGGTTTCGGGCAGTCACATTCTGGTCGCCGCAGGCCGTATCCCCAACGTCGAAGGGCTCAATCTCGAGGCCGCCGGCATCAACTATTCGCGTCGTGGCATAGAAGTGGACAAGGGACTTCGCACCTCCAACAAGAAAGTCTACGCGATAGGCGATGTCGCTGGCGGCTTTCAGTTCACCCACGTCGCCAACTATCACGCCGGTATCGTCATCCGAAATGCACTGTTCCGGCTGCCCGCCAAGGTCAACAACGACATCATTCCCTGGGTGACTTTCACGGATCCGGAATTGTCGAATGTCGGCATGAACGAAGAACAGGCGCGCGAGCGATATGGCAAGATTTCGGTCATGCGCTGGCAGTATGCGGAAAATGACAGGGCCCAGGCCGAGCGCAAGACGGAAGGCGCCATCAAGGTCATCTGCTCGCGCAAGGGAAAAATCCTTGGCGCCGCAATTGTCGGCCCGAACGCCGGTGAACTGATCCAGCCCTGGGCGCTCGCCATCTCATCAGGCCTGAAGATCAAGGCAATGACCGACATGATTGTTCCCTATCCAACATGGGGTGAAGTGAACAAGCGCGTGTCCTACGGCTATTTCGCAACCAGCCTTCAAAGCCCCTGGTTGCGCCGCGCAATACGCTTCCTTGCAAAGTTTGGTTAGCTGCCCAAAGCCGCTATAGTGCAGCGATGAAAAACCCGGAAACGGTAACGATGAATCAGGGGCCAGTCCGGAATGAATGAGGTGCCGGACACACAAGAGCAACGCTCACACGGGCCCGACCCTGATGCTGTGTCGCTTAAGGCTGGCAAGCTGCGTGGCCTGTCGGGGAAGGTTTTCGGCCTGATCGTGATTTTCATCATGCTTGGTGAGGTCATGATCTACGTGCCGTCGATCTCAAATTTCAGACTGACTGTGCTGGGCGAGCGTATAGCTGCCGCCCAGATTGCCTCGCTGGTCCTTGAAGCCACCCCGGACCAGATGGTGTCGGAAGAACTCAAAACCGAACTGCTCCGCAATGCGGACACTCTGGCTGTTGCTCTCAAGCGCGAAGACACGCGCCAGCTTATGCTTGGCGATACGAGCAATCTGGTTCTCGATGCCAGATATGATCTCCGGGTCCGCGGCCGGATGATGAGCATCTGGGATGCTTTCATGACGATGGCCTCGCGCGGCGATCGGATCGTCGTTGTCGTCGATGATGCCCGCCACGAGGCCGGCGACTTCACCGAGATCGTCATTTCCGAAAAGCCTCTCTATGAGGCCATGGTTGGCTATTCGGTCAATATCTTGGGATTGTCGCTGTTTCTTTCCATTCTTGTTGCCATGTTTGTTTACGTGGCGATCGACAGAATGCTGGTGCGGCCCATGCGCCGCATTACCTGGAACATGGTGCACTTTTCGGAAAACCCCGAAGACAGCGGACGCATAATCTCCCACACCGGGCGGCATGATGAAATCGGCCTGGCGGAAAGTCAGCTTGCGAATATGCAAACGGAACTTGCCTCCATGCTGCAGCAGAAAAACCATCTCGCAGCCCTCGGGCTGGCGGTGAGCAAGATCAGCCATGACCTGCGCAACATGCTTGCCAGTGCTCAGTTGATCTCGGACCGTCTGGGAAGCGTGCAGGATCCAACGGTGCAGAAGCTTGCGCCGAAACTGATCGGCTCCATCGATCGGGCTATCGACTTTTGCGCCCACACCCTGAAGTACGGCAAGGCCCGGGAAGCGCCGCCCCGGAGAGAAAAGTTCAAACTTTCGCCTCTCATTCAGGAATCGTTTGAAACCACGGCGGCACGGGCGGCAGGCAACATCATGTGGCACTGTGATGTGCCGGAAGACTTTGTCATCGATGCGGATCGCGAGCACATGTTCCGCATATTGACCAACCTATGCTGGAACGCTGTTCAGGTGCTTGAGAGTTACTATGAAGACCGCGAAGGAGCGCCGGTGATCCGGGTCAAGGCCTGGCGCGAAGGCAGCATCGTCACGGTTGAAATCAAGGACAACGGACCAGGCGTGCCGGAACGGGCGAAGGCGCATCTGTTTGACGCCTTCCGTGGTTCCGTGCGCCCTGGGGGAACCGGGTTGGGGCTTGCCATTTCGGCAGAACTGGCGCGCGCCCACGGCGGCGAACTGCGCCTCGTTGAGTCTGATGCGGGTGCCCTGTTCTGGATCGTCATTCCCGATCACATCACTGATCTTGCCAAGATGCGCAGTGAGAGCCGCGCCGCTGCAAAGGGCGGCTCTTCATCGGTTTGAGCGCTGCTTCAATCGGTCAGCGTTGAGAGCACAACACCTTCGCG
>JAJFHB010000387.1 GCA_021775795.1 Hyphomicrobiales bacterium
TTTGAACGTGATGGATTTATCTGGGGCGGCGCGTGGTTTCACTGTGATACGATGCATTTTAAGTATCGCCGAGTGAGGAAACCCGGACAAAAGGGAGCGAACCCATGGCTCTGGACAAAATTGCGCTCATTTGCGTGCTGGTTGTTGTCGGCGTCTGGTGCAGCGTCATGCTCACCGGTATCGTTGCGACCTTTCCCTATGGCCTGCCGGTTCTGGGAGTGGTCGCCGTGGTCGGCTATTTTTTCTACCGGGTGATCCGGGATCGCCTGGGCAATGCCGAGGACGACTATTACGAAAAGAACGTGGAGAAGTGAGCAGACATGTTGCTATCAACAGTTGATACGGTGCCGGGACGGGAAATTTCAGAAACTTTCGGGCTTGTCCGAGGCAATGTCATTCGTGCCAAGCACATCGGCACGGACATTATTGCCGGACTGCGCAATCTCGTCGGAGGCGAAGTCACCGAGTATACGAAACTCATGGGGGAAGCCCGCGAGCAGGCCCTGGACCGGATGATTGCTCAAGCGCAGGATGCAGGCGCAGATGCCATTGTCGGGATCAGGTTTACAACGTCGATGATCACCACCGGCGCCGCCGAAATTTTGGCCTATGGAACTGCCGTGAAACTCAGGCCTTAGGGCTCAATCGCAAATAAGGTAGTTGCCGCCACGCCCGAGATCGAAATGAAAATGGTCTGCGTGCAGGGCGTTCGCCTCGGGGCCAAGCACGGTTGAGAAAACCTCGCAGCCGCCTTTGTGGACGGCTTTCAAAAAGCGCGCCTCGGGGCCCGGCAACAGGTCTCCAATGAGCGATGGCCAGCCGTCTTCCACGGTTACCCGGTCTCCGTTGTCCCAGATGAAGCCTGAAACATCGAGCGCATTGCCCAGCGCATGCTCGCTCAGTTTGCCCGTCGGGGCGTTGTTGCGGCGCCTGCAGGCATAGGAAGAGGCGTTCTGTATACGCGAAACCGGGCTGTCAAACTGTTCGAGAGCTGCAGGTTGGAGCGTTTCATCAACCCATGTCAAAAGCGCTGCAGCCATGTTGCAATTGATTGTCGCCTCAGGCGATATCTCGATGACATGATCTGTACCCACGTAGGTAACCTCAATGGGTGCTGCCACACCGCAGCCGTTTGAAAAGCCGATTGGATCTGTCTCTATGTAGGTGATGTGCAAGCCGCGGAGAGTGTCCCGGCATTGCTGTCGCGCAACTGCAAGCTCCGCTACCGTCCATTCGACAGGAGGCTCTGCAGGTTCTTCCGGCGCCACTTCTTCAGGCTCTGCCGTCGTTTCAGCTTCGTCTTCGGTGGTAAAATTGGTGACGTTTTCTTCTTTTGGTTCCGTCTCGGCTTCCGCCAGGCCGTCGTCTTCGGAAGGGGCTTCAGGAGTTTGCGTATTTTCTAAAACCGGCTTTTCGATTGGCAACGGAGGATTGGAAAAGAAGTCGTCGTCTGGAGCTGACGGTTTGGGCCAGGGCAGGGGATAGTTGGCACTATCTTGTGAAATGCCCGGTGCACTTCCGGCAACAAGAAGCGCTGTGGCGCAGCAAATTGCTGCATAGTGCGCAAACCTGTTACGGGTACTCATACAGGGACAATCCTTCCAGCTGAACTTGACGGTTCCTTATCGCGCTTTTATCACCCTGCACACAATCCGGCGAGTCTGCCATACCCAACCGCACTGGATCTGTTGATGGATTTCGAACTCTCTGAAGAGCAGCGTGCCTTTCGCGACATGGCGGCTCAGTTCGCGAGCGAACAAATGCAACCTTATGCAGCGGAGTGGGATGAGAACTGCACTTTCCCCGTTGAAACGCTACGGCAGGCGGCTGAATTGGGCTTTGGAGGCATCTACGTAAAGGAAGATGTCGGCGGCTCCGCTCTCTCGCGGCTGGATGCAACCATAATTTTTGAAGAGCTGTCCAAAGGTTGCACGTCAACGGCAGCCTTCATCTCGATCCACAACATGTCGGCATGGATGATCGACCGCTTTGCAGACGAGGCGTTGCGTCAGCGCTATCTGCCGTCGATTTGTACGATGGAGAAGATTGCCAGCTATTGCCTCACTGAACCCGGGTCGGGATCAGATGCAGCAGCGCTAAGAACGAGTGCGGTGCGTGATGGCGATCACTATGTGTTGAACGGCACAAAGGCGTTCATTTCCGGTGGCGGGGCATCTGACTTGTACGTCTGCATGGTTCGTACCGGCGAAGAGGGCCCAGGTGGCATCTCCTGCATTGTTGTCGAAAGAGATGCGCCGGGCCTCAGCTTTGGCAAGCAGGAAAAAAAGCTCGGTTGGCACAGTCAGCCGACAGCGATGGTCATTTTCGAGAATTGCCGCGTCCCGGTCGAAAACCTTGTCGGTAGCGAGGGACAAGGTTTCAAGATTGCCATGGCGGGTCTCGATGGTGGGCGATTGAACATTGGCAGCTGCTCGCTTGGCGCTGCCCAGGCCAGCCTCGATGCGGCAGTAACCCATATGGGCGAGCGCAAGCAGTTCGGTCAGAATTTGAGCGAGTTTCAGGCGTTACAGTTTCGCATTGCCGATATGGCAACGGAGATTGAGGCCGCCCGGCTCTTGCTTCACAAGGCGGCGGCAATGGTGGATGCCGGAGCCCCGAATGCCACGCGACAGGCGGCGATGGCAAAGCGTTTCGCAACAGATGTTGGATTTGATGCGGTCAATCAGGCGCTTCAGCTGCACGGTGGTTATGGCTATCTGCAGGACTATCCGATGGAGCGTTATCTGCGTGATGTGCGGGTTCATCAGATACTCGAAGGCACTAACGAAATTATGCGGCTCATCATTGCCCGCTCCATATTCAGGCAGTGATCATTCAAAACAGGGCGCAAGGATCAGGTTGTTGTGATGTCAGAGGCAGAAGTTTTATTCGAAAAGAGCGGGCGGGCAGGCATCATTACGCTCAACCGGCCGGAAGCAATGAATGCGTTGACCCTCAATATGGTGCGGCAAATGCATCCGCAACTGGAGGCATGGGCCTCAGATGATGAGGTTGAACGGGTTATTATCCGCGCCGCTGAAGGCAAGGCTTTTTGTGCGGGCGGGGACATCCGCGCACTGTATGAGTGGGGGCAGACAAACAACCGGAATTTTCTGGACTTCTACGCGGAAGAGTACCGCCTGGACACACTCATCAAACGTTATCCAAAGCCCTACATTGCCCTGCTGGATGGCATCACCATGGGTGGCGGGGTTGGCGTGTCCGTGCACGGTTCTCACCGTATCGCCACAGAAGGTTTGACATTTGCCATGCCGGAAACGGGCATTGGCCTGTTTCCCGATGTGGGCGGCACCTACTTTCTTCCCCGGTGCCCAGGGGAGCTCGGCATGTTCATGGGGCTGACAGGCCATCGCCTGAAAGCACCTGATGCGGTGTTCACGGGAGTAGCGACACACTTTGTGGCCGCAACTGATCTGGCTGCCCTCACACATGTGCTTGTTTCCTGCAATGAAGTTGATGAAGCCATCGAAAGTTTCGCAGCTGATCCCGATCCCGCACCGCTGGCTGAACAGCAGCCCCGTATTGATCGGCACTTTAGCTGTGACGGCGTTGCGGAGATCATCGCCAGCCTTGATGCGGCAGATGATGACTGGTCCGAGAAAACGGCAGATATTTTGCGCACAAAATCGCCAACCAGCCTCATGATTACCTATCGGCAGATACGTGAGGGGGCAGACTTGTGTTTTGAAGACTGCATGCGAATGGAGTACCGCATCGTCAACGGCATTTTTTCAGGGCATGATTTCTTCGAAGGAACGCGCGCTGTCGTCATCGACAAGGATCTTAAGCCAAAGTGGAAGCCGGCAACACTTGGCGATATGAGTGACGAAACTGTTGCACCTTATTTTGCGCACCTCGGTGCCGACGAGCTTGCGTTATCTTGAGATGAGAACGGAAACTGCAATCCCGGCAGCGACATTGCTGCTCGTATGCGCCTTGGGCCAAATAAACCAGAAGGACTGAAAGCAAATGGCGAAGATCGGATTTATCGGGTTGGGGAACATGGGCGGTCCAATGGCAGCCAATCTTGTTAAAGCCGGCCACAAGGTGAAGGGATGCGATGTTGCAGCCGACGCAATCGCAGCGTTTGTTGAAGCAGGAGGCACACCGGCGGGCAGTGCAATGGAAGCAGTACGTGATGCCGAGATTGTCGTCACCATGCTGCCGGCAGGCTCGCATGTTCGCAGCGTCTATCTTGCTGATGGCGGTGTGGTTTCGACCGTGGCGGCCGGTACCCTGCTGATCGATTGCTCGACCATTGATGTTCAGGCCGCCCGCGCTGTTGCCGGGGCTGCAAGCGATGCCGGGCATGAGATGATTGATGCCCCCGTGTCTGGTGGGGTGTCAGGTGCTGCTGCTGGCACGCTGACCTTTATGGTCGGCGGTTCGGACGACGCCTTCGCACGAGCTAAACCCATTCTCGCAGCAATGGGAAAAAACATTGTCCATGCCGGTGGTGCTGGAAATGGTCAGGCAGCGAAGATCTGCAACAACATGATCCTCGGCATTTCCATGATCGGTGTGTGCGAAGCATTCGTGCTGGCTGAAAAGCTTGGTCTCGACCATCAAAAGCTGTTTGACATCTCCTCCACCGCATCTGGCCAATGCTGGTCGCTGACGACTTACTGCCCGGTGCCGGGGCCGGTGGAGACCGCGCCGTCCAACCGCGACTACCAGCCGGGTTTCAGCACTGCAATGATGTTGAAAGACCTTAAACTGGCTCAGGAAGCTGCCCAGACGACGAGTGCAGCAACGCCCCTTGGCGCTCAGGCGCAGGCGCTGTACGCGCTCTTCGACGCTGCGGGCAACTCTGATGTGGATTTTTCCGGAATCATTCGATTTCTGCGTGGAAATGCGTGATCTGTCTCAAAAACGAGCAAGGAATCGCTGGTTCTAAACACTAATTAACCGTGCCGCTTAATCAGATTTTAGCGCCCGCCCAGTATAGTCCTGTAATCAAGTGGCAAAACGACCACTAAAAAAAATATAAACAGGGCAGGTGTTCAACAATGACTACAACCACGGAAATGGTTCCTGAAGTCGATGCGGGCCGAGAGGCCCTAAAGCCGCATTATCTGGAATCGCTCAATCTGATTGAGCGTCTTCATCGTCGTCTTCTGGACGTCATCAAGGATGAGTTTGAGCGTAACGGTCAGCCAGAAGTCAATAGCGTGCAGGCGCTGCTGTTGTTCAATATCGGCGATTCAGAATTGACTGCCGGTGAGCTGCGTACGCGAGGACATTATCTGGGATCCAACGTCTCCTACAATCTGAAGAAGCTCGTTGATGCCGGCTACATTCATCACGAACGTTCCGAGGTCGACCGCCGCTCCGTTCGCGTCCGTTTGACGGAGAAGGGTAGCGATGTGTGTCGCCAGGTCACCCAATTGTATGAGCGCCATCTTCTTTCAGTCCGGGAAGTCGGCGGTATCAATGTCCAGGAATTTGAAAACCTGAATGTTGCACTTACACGGCTGGAGCGGTTCTGGACCGACCAGATTCGTTACAGACTGTAGACACAAATCATAGAGCGACTGCTGACTTGCGCCCCGGGCTCAAATCCGGGGCGCCTTTTTGTTTCAGCTCTTCTTTGTTTTGGCGTTGAATAGACGCCCCACCATGTCAAAGACCGGCCACAGCGGGTTCGACTTTGCTTTTTCGAGCTCCGCCTTGGAGCGAACAAGTGCGCCGAGTAGCGGGGCCACATTGGTAACCGCGTGGCCTCTCCGGTTCTCGAACATTGCAGAAAACATCCCGCACGCAATTTCTGTTGCAGTGTCTATGTCAACGCGCCCTTCTTCCAGCAGAACAGCCATCTGCTGTTCAAACCGCAAGCCAATGGTCTTGTTGATCAGGTTGAGTGCGTAATAGTGCCTTACCTTGGCACCCTTAATGGGGCCGTCGGCACAAGCCGGACCAAAGTTCCAACTGTGGTCAAGAAATTTCAAAGCCTCACGAAAATGCGACACCTCTACATCCGGCTTGTTGAACTCATCAAGAAACATTGAGTAGTTGCCAATCGCCGCAATAATGGCGGACTGGTCAAACCATTCGTGATTATCAAACTTGTCCGTGTCCCAGACAACGTCAAGGAACCGGCGCGTAAGTTCGGTATTCCTCATGACGAACAAGCCGGAGTTTATCCTGGTTTTGGAAGGAGTATTCAAAATGGCATGGCGTTCGGCGGCAAAATAGAGATCGTGCTCGGTGTCGATTTCGTCCTTTATGGAGGCATTCAGGTCAACAAACACAGCGTCCGTATCAATCCAGAATATGTAATCGAAGCCTTCTTCGAGAAGCTGCCGGGCGGTTTGAATTTTCGTCCAGGCAGGCGGTTTTGAAATTTCGACGTCTTCATACGCGTGAAACTCCATGTCGTGCCTGTCCGCATACGCCTGCATAATCGGCGTGGACAGCTCTGCAAGACCCTCGAAACTTGAGTTGTACCCCGTGAACAGACACCATCTGTCAGAAGTTTTCCGGGTGTTTGGTGTTGGGCACTTAGGCTCGGGCGCTGCTCCTGGTTTCTCGCCTTCCGGCAAGCCAAAGCCCGCAGCGCTGATGATGAACTCTTGCGGCCGTGTCTCAGCATCAAAATTCGAAACACGCATAAGACGATGCCAGGGGGCAACGCCATCTTCGCGCCAGCGGGCGGAGTGGAACGAGGTCAGATGCAGGTCTGGACGAAAGACGCTAGCACGACCAGCCGGACGCCTCAACTGCATCCGGACCCGGCCCGGTGCGGTGGCTACTCGGCTGACGACTCTCCGGCCGCACCCGCAGTGGCTTCGGCAGCCTTCTTGTCGGCA
>JAJFHB010000388.1 GCA_021775795.1 Hyphomicrobiales bacterium
TCCCCTACCTCGATATACCCTTCCAGCACGCAAGCCCTTCAGTCCTCAAGGCCATGCGCAGGCCGGCCAATCAGGTGAGGGTTCTGGATCGTCTCGCCGCCTGGCGCGACATTTGCCCGGACATTGCCGTTCGCTCCACCTTCATTGTCGGTTTTCCTGGCGAAACAGATGATGATTTTCAATTCCTGCTCGATTGGCTGACGGAAGCACGGCTTGAGCGGGTTGGCTGCTTCAAATACGAGCCCGTTGAGGGTGCGCCGGCCAACGCCATCGAAGGTGCCGTCCCTGAAGACGTCAAGGAAGATCGCTGGCATCGCCTCATGCAGACGCAATCGCTAATCAGTCAGGAAATCATGCAGGCAAAGGTCGGGCGGCACATCGACGTTTTGATAGATGAAATCGTTGAAGATGAAGCCGTTGGCCGTTCTGTCTGGGATGCCCCGGAAATCGATGGCAGTGTCTTCATGCCCGGCTGCGACCAGCTTCAGCCGGGAGATATTGTCCGCGCTGAAGTCGTGGGAGCAGAATCATATGACCTCGTGGCGCTGCCCATATAGTGGAAAACCACAGTTGTCCGCACAACTCGAGGCGCCACAATCGCGACTGAATCGATCAACAACGCAAAATAACGTATCTTTATCAAGAGCTTGGCGCGTTTCAATTGAACCAATTGTTGCCAAGATTTAATAAATCAAAGCGCTGCGCCTTGTTGCGTCACTATCGGAACTTGCGTTAGACTTTCGATGCATGACGTAAGCGAAATCCAATAATCGGGTGCGGAACCATGACCGGCAGGAAATCAGCAATTAGTCCCATTGGCGCTTTTCTTTTTATCGTCCTCTGGTTCGCTGCAGGCATTGCCACTGTCGAGGCCGCGACTTCTGATCGTGTCGCACTGGTCATCGGAAACTCGGCGTACGAGCATGTTGCGTCGCTGCCCAACCCGCAAAATGATGCACAGGATTTGTCCGCCAAACTGACGTCTCTCGGCTTTGATGTAACAGTGGTTCTGGACGCCGATTACTCAGCGCTTCGGCGTGCTCTGTCAGATTTCAGCGACAAGACAGAGGGCTCGGAAGTCGCAATGATCTTCTATGCAGGCCATGGCATTGAGGTAAATCAGCGCAATTATCTCATCCCGGTCGATGCACGTCTCCGCCGCGACCGCGATATCGATCTCGAAACAGTCGCACTGGACATCGCGCTTTCTGTTGTCGAGCCCGCAAAAAGCCTCAGCATGGTCATTCTGGATGCCTGCCGCGACAACCCGTTTGTAGCATCCATGGAAACAACAGGCGGCACGCGCTCGATCGGGCGCGGTCTTGCCAGAGTGGAGCCGGAAGGCGCAAGCACGCTGGTCGCCTTTGCCGCAGAGGGCGGCAGCACGGCGTCCGACGGCAATGGCCGCAACAGCCCTTACACGGAAGCGCTTCTGGAACACATCGACACACCAGGGGTAGACATTGAGCGGGTTTTCCGCCTGGTCCGCGACCAGGTCATCGAGGAAACCAGCAACGGCCAGCGCCCCTTCGTCTATCACTCGCTGTCAGCTGATCCCTTCTATCTCGTAGCGCCAGAAGAACCTGGCCAGTCCGATCCAGATGAAAGCCAGACGTCGAACAATGGCGGATCGCAGAACAACAGTGGCGGCGGCGGTGCATCCGATCTGCCGAACGAGTCCCAGCAGGACTATTACTTCTGGAGCCAGGTCAACGGGTCCGGCAATGCCGCCATGCTGCAGGCCTATCTGGACGCATTCCCCAACGGCCGCTACCGCATTCTTGCCGACATCCAGATTCAACAGATTCAAAATCCGCAGGCTCCTCCAGATACGGAGCCGGAAGTAGATGTTGCAGCAATTGCCCCGGAAACAGACGGCAATGCCCGTCCTGTACCACCTGATGAAACCCTGCAGTCTCCCGGCACGACCCAGCAGCAGCCGACAAACACAGATCCTTCACAGGCTCGTATTGTCTTTCAGTTTGGGCACTCAAGCATCATCACCGGCGTGGCAACCTCGCCGGATGGCAAATTCATCGCCTCGGTAAGTGACGATGGCGCCTTGAAGGTCTGGGACATTAATGCCGGTCTGCTGATCCATTCTATTGATGCCTACGATTGGGGGGCACGGGCGGTTGAGTTCGATTCCACCGGTAACAACATCATCACTGCCGGTGATGATTACGGTGTCAAAGTCTGGGGCCTTCAATCCGGCCAGTTGATCCGCGTCATCGCAGACAACATGAGCGGCTTTCAAGCTCTAGCCGTTTCCGATGATGGCCGCTATCTCGCCGCTGGTGGATCGGACAACACCCTCACTTTGTGGGACTACAACACCGGCCGCACGACTATGCAGTTCCGGGGCCACACAGACTGGATTCGCGGTGCCGATTTTTCACCTGACAGCCAGACCATAGCAACCGCTTCCGATGATAATTCGTTGCGTCTTTGGGACGTCAATTCAGGTCGCGAGTTGCGCGTCTTCAACGGCCATGAAAACTGGGTCTACTCCGTCTCCTTCTCTCCAGATGGCACGCAGCTTGTATCCGGTGCCATCGATAATACGATGCGGCTTTGGGATGTTGCCTCGGGGCGTCAGCTTCGTGTCTTCACCGACTACACCGATTGGGTTCGCTCCGTCGTCTTCTCACCTGACGGCCGTTATGTAATTTCTGCCGACGATAACAATCTCATACGTGTTTATGAGGCCGCATCCGGGCGCAATGTACAGACGTTTTATGGCCACCAGCACTGGATCTATTCAGTAGATGTCTCAGCCGATGGCCAGCGCATTGTCTCAGGTGGCGAAGATAACACGCTCATAGTCTGGAACATGTCGACCGGCGGACAGGAGTTTGCGTTTGCGGGCCACGCTGGCGCTTCCACCGCCGTCGGATACACCCTCGACAGTAATTGGCTGTTCACCGGCGCATCAGATGCATCCATTACGATCTGGGATCTCTCAAACGGCTCTTTGTATGCCACCTGGTGCTGTGCAGTTGAGGGCATTGATCATATGCTCTTCCTGCCTGATGCAAACAGGTTTTTGACGGCGGGATGGTCCAGTATTGAATTGTGGGACATTGCCACCGGCCATGTCACGGTTA
>JAJFHB010000389.1 GCA_021775795.1 Hyphomicrobiales bacterium
GCTGTCGCCCGAGACTGTGTCGTCGCCCCAAAGCGCGGATCCCTCGAAGCATACCGAATAGAGCCACTGAGGCTGCTCACCGTTTTTCTGGGCGTTGCTGTCCGGGAATACGTGGCACCCGTGAACCCGTGCAATAATGCCGTTGCGGCCACGGGCGTAGCGCGGCAGGCGAGTGTGGCCTGAAGGGTTCATGACAATGGTTCGGACAGTGTCTCCGGGGCGATATGCAGGTGAAGTCTTTGTCTCCCTTTCGACCGGACCGCCGGCTGCAAGAGCGCCTGCGACGCGACCCGCCTCAAGGATCTTGAGCTTCTGTGGTTCGGTGATGGCGTTACCCGTGTCGGCTTCAGTCTTGGTAATGAGCCCGCGCTCGAGCATGAGTTTTTCAAGCCCCGCTGCCCAGATCTCATAATAGGAACTTGCGAGGTATTTTGCCGGCGGTATGGATTCACGTGCCTGTCTCGCAAGGTCGATGTTCCACTGTCCGGTGAAACCCATGGCAAGGGTCAGCGCGAAGGCGCGGCGCTCCCATTCGGCATGGAATACCGGCTCGTTCTCTTCTGCGCCAACGGGTCCCAGCCCGTGCATGCCGCCGAGATCCTGCCCACCGTTCATGACCGGCGTTCCGGTGCTGAGGTATCGACAGGCACGAGATAGGGCTCCCAGAGATCGAGGCTCACTTCATCGCTGCCGTGACCATCGTTTCCCCAAAGCTCATGCGCTTCGAAGACCACCGCATAGAGCCATTTGGGGTCTTCGCCTTTATCCGTGGCGTTGCTGTCAGGAAACGGATGACAGCCGTGGACGGTGGTGATTGTGCCCTGCCGGCCTCGCGCATACCTTGGCAGGCGCGTGTGGCCGTGTGGATGGATGATGCGGGTGATTATTTTCTGCCCCGGCGCAAAAAGTGCGGGTGCTGCAGGCGTGCGATCATAGGCGTTGCGGATAAATGCAGCCTGCGCGGCTTCGTCGGGTGATACCGGCACAATGCTTTTGTCATTCTCTTCCAGGCTGCGTCCAGCGGCCAGTTCCTCTGCAGAGATGACTCCTGCCTCGACCAGCAGCTTCTCAAGCATTGACATCCAGATTTCGTAATAGCTGAGAGAAAGATACTCTGCCGGTGGGCGGTTCTCACAAGTGTGCCGGTCCTTATCGATTGAGCAGGATAGGGGTGCGGTTTGCGCCAAAGCAAACACGCGACGCTCCCACTCGGTGTGGAAGACGGGTTCATGCGCCTCGGCACCAATAGGGCCCAGGCCGTGCATGCCGCCACAATCGTGTGCTCCGTTCATGTGGTTTCCACCATGGTTTTTGTGTCAGTGGGGCCAAGATAGTCTTCCCACAAATCAAGATGAACATAGTCGCTAGCCGGTGCCTCACCTCCCCATAACTCACGGGCGGAAAAGGCTACGGAGTAAACCCATTGCGATGCGCACGCATCGCACTGTGCGGCCTCACTGTGTGCAGCAGTGTCTGGATACCGTTGCGCGCCGTTGATACGTGCAATCTGGCCAATTGCAGATCGGGCATAGCGCGGCAATCTCGTGTGCCCGTGCGGGTGCATGTTGCGGGTTTGCACAAATGAGCCGACTGCAAACTGCGGGTCAGAATTTGGTTGTGGCGCTGGTAGCCGGTGGCTTTGAACAAACGCCTCGACCTGTTCCGGCGAAATTGCTTTCAGGTCGGGTGTTGCGGGTGCGCGCGTCTTTCCGTCCCGAAGTTCGTCGGCTGAAACCATCTGGTGCTTAACAAGCATGCGCTCAAGGGCGACGATCCAGTTGTGGTAGTAACTGTTGGTCAGATAGGCCGCTTGCAGCTGGCTTTCGCAGGCGTAGCGGTCCTCGTCTGAATTCCAAAGAGTAGGGGTTGCTGTAATTAGTGCGAAGGCGCGGCGCTCCCAATCATGATGGAATACAGGTTCATCCGGCTCCGGCGCTATGGGGCCGAAGCCGTGCATTCCACCACAATCATGCGCGCCGTTCATTCAGCCGCCTCTGCCGCCTGTTCAGGAGTGTGCGCCAGGCCTGTGCCAATCATACTGTCGCGGGTAACCAGAGTGGCCAGCTCTTTTTCGCTCAAGCCGTCGGTTCCGCCGGGGCGCATAGGAATGACGAGATAGCGGATCTCAGCCGTTGAATCCCAAACCTTGACGGAAGTGCCTTCCGGCAGGGTGACACCAAATTCTGCAAGCACGCTGCGTGGCTCCGAGACGGCACGCGAGCGATAGGGGGGCGATTTATACCAGACAGGCGGCAAGCCGAGCACCGGCCATGGATAACAGGAGCACAAAGTACACACGACCATGTTGTGAACCGTATCTGTATTCTCAACGGCTACCATATGTTCGCCCTGGCGACCCGTGAATCCAAGTTCAGCAATGGCGTCGGTGGCATTGTCTCTTAAGCGGCCAAGGTAGGCAGGGTCAGACCAGGCTTTAGCAACCACGGCTGCGCCGTTGCGGGGGCCAACTTTTGTTTCGTAGGTCTCAATGAGAATATCCATTGCGGCCGGATCAACATAACCCTTCTCGATGAGCAGGGATTCAAGGGCGCGAACTCTGAGGGCAACGTCGGATCACTCCGAGTTTTCGCCA
>JAJFHB010000390.1 GCA_021775795.1 Hyphomicrobiales bacterium
TGTGACGTCCGTGATGAACATCTGAAACCTTGCGGTCTCGCCCGGGTCCACTTTGCCCTGTTCAAAACGAACGCGGTCATAGGGTTCGGTGAGATCTGTAAACATCCCGAAACGGTCTGACGAGAACACCCGGTTGTCGAACGTATGCAGTTGATCAAAAGACAGCCCGTCACGGTAAACACTTGGCTTGCCCAGTAATTCCTGCAGTTCAAGATCGAAGCCCGCCCAGACGCGGCGGCTGTCATTTCTGATGACCGAAATAACCGAAATTTGCAGGAACGGGCTGTAACGCTGATCTTCCCAGGAACTCTCTTCGCTCTCTATCGGGCGAATGACGACAACGGCAGGGCCAATCTCGGTGATGCGCTGGTCAATGATGAAGGGGTCTTCCTCGCTTCCCGTGCCGCGCACACCGACAATCTGAAAGCCGCCCAGCTCGTCGCTGAACGTATAATTTCCTGCCTGCCAGATTTCTGCAGCGTGTGCGTTGCCCGCAAACACACTAAACACGAGGCAGAAAGCAATGATGCTTAGGGCCTTCATGCGCTCATCGTAGGGCTTTGTGCCTCACCCGTCGAGGCCGCATCTGTCATTGGCGATGACGACTTCGCGATTGAACAACGTTACGACTGCTTTGCAACACCAAGTTATCAGGAAAACGTGCGCGTGGGCCGGTTGGGGCAAACTGTCAACTCAAAATTCAATAGCACCAAGAAATATAATTCCTCTCTCATGGTTGCAATGTGAGTTCAAATCCGTTGCAATGAAGATGTCGTTTTTTGAAGTGGGGACTTTGAAGGCGACCAAGGTGGGGAGAGGCAAGAGATGCATAAGCTCTTGGTAGTGATCGCCCAACGTTTGGGCCTGGGTTTAATTACCCTGTTTGTGGTTTCAGTAATTATCGCACTTGGTGTCGAGCTGCTTCCGGGCAGTCTGGCGGACCGGATACTTGGTCAGGCAGCCACACCGGAGACCGTTGCTGCAATGGAGCGCCAACTGGGCCTCGATCAGCCGGCATACATCAGATACTTCAGCTGGCTAGGCGGAATACTCCAGGGAGATTTTGGAACATCGCTGGCAAATCAGCGTGAGATTTCCGAGCTCATTGGCGAGCGCTTTCTCAACACATTGTTCCTGGCGCTCTTCGCAGCCTTCCTTGCTGTTCCCATTGCCCTGGTACTTGGCGTGCTGGCGGCCCTTTACCGCAACAGCTTTTACGACCGTGCGGTCAACGTGGTCACGTTGACATCCATCTCGACACCTGAGTTTTTCGTTGCCTATATTCTGATCCTGTTCTTCGCGGTCAAAATCCCGTTGTTCCCGTCTCTGGCGAACGTGGAATTTGATATGTCGCTATGGGATCGAGTGTACACCGTATTCCTGCCGGCCCTGACCCTGACGCTTGTAGTCATAGCGCACATGATGCGAATGACGCGGGCCTCGATTATCAATCTTCTCGCAAGTCCCTATATCGAGATGGCCAACCTCAAGGGCCTGTCACGGTCCCGCATCATTTTGAAACATGCATTGCCCAACGCCTGGGCGCCAATCATCAACGTCATCGTTCTCAATCTGGCCTATCTGATTGTTGGTGTTGTCATTGTGGAGGTTGTCTTCGTTTATCCGGGACTTGGCCGCCTCATCGTGGACGCAGTGCGCACCGAAGATGTGCCGGTGGTGCAGGCTTGCAGCATGATTTTTGCGGCAACCTACGTCATGTTGAACCTGACGGCGGATATTCTCGCCATCGTCACCAACCCGAGGCTTTTGCACCCCCGATGAGCGAAGAAACCAACAAACTGGGCGATGTGCAGCAAGCGCCGGCACGGGCCTCCGCAATGTCTCGAATGATGTCAGACGGCTGGAAAGAGCTGAAAAAAGCGCCGTTCACGGCTAAGTTCGGTGTCGTCGTCATTCTTTCCTACATCTTTATAGCTCTTACCGCGCCGCTGATATCTCCGTTCAAGGAAAGTCAGATTGTCGGGCCTGAGTATCTCGATATCTGGAATGCCTACTACATTGATGAAAATGACAAATTCGTTGCGATCCAGAATTTTGATGCAGAGCTTGATGCCAAGGAGGCCGCAGAAGCGGAAGCTGAGGGCTTTGAGATAAAGCACATGGTTCTTGGGACCGATAATCTCGGTCGGGATATGCTGACCCGCTTGTTCTACGGGGCGAGAAATACCATTGGCATCGCCGTCGTAACGACACTGCTGTCATTCCTTCTTGGCGGCGCAACCGGGATGATAGCCTCCGCACTTGGAGGCTGGACGGATCTTCTCCTGTCCCGCTTCGTCGACATTTTGATGGCCATACCTCAGCTCATATTTACGCTGTTGTTGCTGACCATCTTCGGCACCTCGATACCGGTGCTGATCATCATCATTGCGGTATTGGATGCAACGCGCATATTCCGTCTTACCCGTGCCGTTTCCATGAACGTGGTGGTGCTCGATTTCGTTGAAGCCGCCAAACTCCGCGGCGAAGGGCTGTTCTGGATATTGAGGCGGGAGATCCTGCCCAACATCATGCCACCGCTTGTGGCAGAGTTTGGCCTGCGCTTCTGCTTCGTCTTCCTGATCATTTCCGGCCTGAGCTTCCTGGGTCTTGGTGTGCAACCGCCCACAGCTGACTGGGGATCAATGGTGAAGGATAATGCAACGCTTATCACCTACGGCATCCCGACACCGCTGATACCTGCTGCTGCGATCGCGCTGCTGGTGGTTGGCGTAAACTTCGTTGTGGACTGGTTCCTGCACAAAACAAGTGGACTGCGCGATGACCAATAAGAAAACCAAGGCTTCATCAGAGAGCGGAACTTCTGACAGTGGTTTCACTTTTAGTGGCGAAAAGGGCGAGGTCTTGC
This sequence comes from Hyphomicrobiales bacterium, assembly GCA_021775795.1. Lineage (GTDB taxonomy): Bacteria > Pseudomonadota > Alphaproteobacteria > Rhizobiales > JAJFHB01 > JAJFHB01. The sequence goes on from JAJFHB010000390.1 coordinate 2,870, forward strand.
TCGACATTCGCGGCCTCGTCATTGAGGGCCAGTCGGAAGAAGAGTGGCACGGCATTGTTCATGGCATTGACCTGAAGCTGCACCGTGGCGAAGTGCTTGGTCTCATCGGTGAATCCGGCGCCGGAAAATCGACCATCGGGCTCGCGGCCATGGGCTATGCGCGGCCAGGCTGCCGCATTTCAGGTGGCCAGATTCTCTTTGACGGCATGGATCTGCTGACCGCGTCTGAAAATGAGAAACGCGATCTGCGCGGGGTGCGCATCTCCTATGTTGCACAAAGTGCTGCCGCCTCCTTCAATCCGGCTCACAAGCTGATCGACCAGTTCTCGGAAACACCGACCCAGCACAATGTGAACTCCCGGGCGGAAGCTGAAGCTGATGCAAAAGATCTGTTCGGCCGCCTGCAATTGCCGGACCCTGAAAACATCGGCTATCGTTATCCACACCAGGTGTCTGGTGGCCAGTTGCAGCGCGCCATGACAGCCATGGCCATGGCCTGCCGCCCCGACCTCATCATTTTCGATGAACCCACAACGGCTCTTGATGTGACCACTCAGATTGAGGTTCTCGCAGCGATCCGGGACATTGTGGAACAGTTCAATACGGCTGCCATTTACATCACACACGATCTGGCCGTTGTGGCGCAGATGGCGGACCGCATCATGGTTCTGCGTTATGGCAATCTGGTGGAGGAAGCCGACACCAAGAAGATGATGTCAAATCCTGAAGAGGAGTACACGAAGTCCCTGTGGGCTGTGCGCTCGTTTAAGAAGGATCAGGCACC
>JAJFHB010000040.1 GCA_021775795.1 Hyphomicrobiales bacterium
TTCGGTCACACCACAGAGCTTTCGGCCTTTATGGACACCGATCTGCTGCAACACGACCTGATCTGGGCTGCTGCCGGCACGCCGAAATGCCTGTTCTCAATCAAACCGGCAGAGCTTCAGCGGGCCGGATCTGCCACCATCATCGATCTGAAATAGACAACATCCAGATTGACGATCTACTCCTCAACGACAATGCGCGTGCTGCTGCTGCCATAACGCTCGACGAGGTCATAGAACGTCGATGCATTGTTGGGGTGCAACCGCACACAACCATGCGATGCGGGCGCGCCCAGACGAGAAATCTGGTCCGTTCCATGCACTGCATAACCCCGGTAGAAGAAAACCGAAAAGGGCATGGGCGCATTGTTGTAGCGGCTGGACCGATGGTTCTTACTCAGGAATGTCGGCCGCCAGGAACCTGTCGGCGTGCGATACCGTCCCCGGCCCGTCGATACACTCCAGGTATAACGACGTGATCCGTTGATATAGACCTGCATGCTTTGTTCGGAAAGGTCGACCCGGGCTTCAATGCCCGTTGCTGCCTGCGCCGGTGCAGCGGCGAAGAAAAACAAAAGCGCAAACACGCTGAAAACATATCTCATAAACTCAACCCCTTACACTCAACTCACGCGCAAAACCTTATCTCAAACACCAAACGCGTACAAATGAGGGATTCGATTCTTGTTAACGTGCGCAGCAGCTTGCCTAGCGCTGCTCTGTCTGCCAATCCGGGTGCATCCAGGCTTGCTGGTTTGACGGTGGCAGCGGTTGCCGGTCCAAAATGTGATCGCTGGCCTTTTCGCCGATCATGATCGAGGGCCCGTTGAGGTTGCCGTTCGTGATGCGGGGCATGATTGAGCTGTCCGCAAGGCGCAACCCCTCGACGCCTATGACACGGCATTCAGGGTCAACGACCGCCATGGCATCGTCAGCGGCTCCCATTCGGCAGGTGCCGCTGGGATGATAGGCGCTCTCGACCTCTTCCCGAATGAACTCGTTTAGCTCCTCATCTGTTTGCTTATCCGCACCAGGTGTCAGTTCGCGATCATGGAAAGGCTCAAAAGCCTCCTGTTCGAACACTTCACGAGCCAGGCGGATGCAGGTGCGAAAATCTTCCCAATCCTTGTCCGTGGACATGTAGTTGAACTGAATTTCCGGTGCAGCCTTTGGATCAGGTGAGCTCAGGCGCACCCAACCACGGCTGTCGGATCGCATGGGTCCGACATGCACCTGAAAACCATGAGCCGGCGCCGGCGCCTTGCCGTCATAGCGTATTGCCACGGGGAGGAAGTGAAACTGTATGTCGGGATAATCCACACCAGCGGCTGAGCGGATGAAGGCGCAGCTTTCAAAATGGTTCGTCGCCCCATGACCGCTCTTGGTCAGGAGCCATTGCAGACCGATCAGTCCTTTGGAAACCAGATTAAGATGCTTGTACAAGGTGATGGGCTGTTTGCAGGTAACCTGAAGATAGACTTCCAGATGGTCCTGCAGGTTTTCGCCGACGCCTCTTCGGTCCGCGACAACGTCGATCCCGTGCCCTCGCAAATGATCTGCATTGCCGATGCCTGAGAGTTGCAGGATTTTTGGTGAGTTGATGGAGCCGGCGGCCAGCACCACTTCGCGCCCGGCCCTCACCTTGCGGACCGATCCGCCTTGCTCATACTCAACGCCGATAGCACGGCTGCCTTCGAAGAGGATGCGACGCACAAGCGCGCCACGCTTCATCGAAACATTGTCGCGCTTAAGTGCCGGACGCAGATAGGCGTTCGCGGTTGACCACCGCCGCCCCTTCCACACCGTCATCTCCATGGCGCCAAAGCCTTCCTGCTTCTCGCCATTGTAATCTTCGGTGACTTCATATCCGGCCTGTTTGCCGGCATCCACGAAGGCATGGAAGAGAGGGTTGCGCCTGACGCCTCGGGTGATGTGCATCGGCCCATCATCTCCACGCCAGCCGTCCTGACCGCCGTGCGAGTGTTCCATGCGCTTGAAATAGGGCAGCACATGCCGATAGCCCCAACCCTTTGCGCCCATGCCCTCCCAGGCTTCGTAGTCGCTGGCGTGGCCGCGAACATAGACCATGCCGTTAATTGAAGAAGAGCCGCCGATAACCTTGCCGCGCGGGCAGGCGAGCTGCCGGCCACCCAGATGCGGCTCGGGCTGTGAAACATAGCCCCAGTCATAGTGCGACATGTTCATCGGGTAAGAGAGCGCTGCTGGCATCTGGATAAGTGGCCCGATGTCCGTGCCGCCATACTCCAGAACGAGGACGGAATGATTGCCGTCTTCCGACAGCCGATTGGCCATTGCCGATCCCGCAGAACCTGAACCAATAATCACAAAGTCAAAGAGTTCGTGCCCGCTATCGCCCATCACATTCCCCGTTCACAAGCCGCTTTATAGCAAATTCAGCATAGTCCGCCGCCTCTTCTGGCGAGGGTCTGTTGTCGTTGAGCGCCCATCTGATCCAAAGGCCATCAATAATCCCTGCCGCAGCTTCTGCGAGAGTGACCGCCTTTTCACGTTGCATTTTCATTGTCAGAGCATGACAGAGATTGCTGCGCAGGCGGCTCGCATAGATGCGCAGCAGAGCTCTCGAACGTGGGCCCGTATGTGCCTGCATGTAGAAGGCGAGCCATGCAGAAATGGTTACAGGCTGAAACTGCAGGGGCGAAAAACTTGTGCGCACCACGGCACGAACCCGCTCTTCTGACGTGGTCGCGGTGGCAAGCTGTACCCGGAATTCTTCTCCAAGCGTTGTCAACAGGTGCCGCATGGTGGCGGTTAAGAGCTGATCCTTGCTGCCGAAATAGTGATGGGCGAGGCCGTAGGAGACACCCGCACCACGAGCGATTTTCCCAACGGTCACGTCACAGAAGCCGTTCTCGTGTATTGCCTCGATTGTTGCTGCAATCAATTGCCCACGCCGCTTCGATTGTACGCCCGTCCGCGTCACCCGCCATCTCCCTGTCTGGCATCAATCTAGAATTGATTGACCAATCAATCAATTATATACTGGTGGAACTGTACGCAAGAACGGCAAGGTGTAAACGCCCGCCGGCAATCGGGAGGATAGACATGAAGAGAAGACTAATTGGCGCCGCATTGGCGGCTGCCGTAGGTGTTGGCGGTTTCGCAACGACAGCTCTTTCAGCAGAGATGGGCGATACGTCTGAGCCGATCAAACTGGCGATGAATGAGTGGACCGGTCAGCACATTACGACAAAGGTCGCTGGTCAGATACTGATGCGCGCCGGTTACGAGGTCGAATATGTAACCGCTGGCTACTACCCGCAGTTGACCGCCATTCGTGACAATACAATTTCCGCGACACTGGAAATCTGGAGCTCCAATATTGGTGAGCATTATACCGAGGCGCTTGCCTCCGGTCAGGCCGTTGATATTGGTGATCTGGGTCTCGTACCGGTGGAAACCTGGTTCTATAATGATGCCGCAGCAGAAGCCTGCCCCGGCTTGCCTTCATGGGAAGCCCTGAAAGGTTGTGCGGAAGCACTGGCCAACGCAGAGTCCTTTCCAAACGGGCGTCTTCTCGACTATCCCGCCGATTGGGGCACTTCAAATGTTGACCGTCTTACAGCGCTCAACCTGCCCATCAACTCGGTACCGGCTGGTTCCGAAGGTGCACTGGTAGCTGAAATCAAGGCTGCACAGGATGCCAGCGAGCCCCTGCTCGTCATGTTCTGGAGCCCCCATTGGGTACATGCCGCTGTAACGCTGCACCCGGTGGAACTGCCAGCTTACGAGGACGGTTGCTATGAAGATGCATCCGTTGGTGTCAATCCTGATGCGACCTACGACTGCGATTGGCTGCGTGGCCGTATTACAAAAGTCGCATGGGTTGGAATGGAAGGAAAATGGCCGGCGGCACATGCCCTGCTGTCGAGCTATCAGCTCTCCAACGAACACCAGATTCCGATGATGGCAGCCGTCGACGTTGATGGCGGCGATCTGGATGAAGTGGTTGAAGCCTGGGTGAATGATAACGAAGCTGTCTGGGGTCCGTGGGTCGAAGCAGCCACTCAGTAGGCCGCAGGCCAGCTATCACACATCCGATAGACACATGAACAACAAGGCCGCCCAATCGGGCGGCCTTTTTTCAAGACACGTTGTTTTGGGCAGCAGTACGTCGTCCACCAGGTGCAGGGGCGTATGGTGGACAGCACGAGCGCCGGTAACGTAAAGTTACCGGAATGGGGAATTGGCCGCACGTCGGTGCGGTAGTTGGGGAGAGTGACAGTGTTTCGAGAAATCCACGGCGTGCGTCCATGAGCGACGCACAACCAATTCTGCAGTGTCGTAATCTGTGGAAAGTGTACGGTCCGAATTCAGAAAAATCCGTACCCGCATCGAACGGTCAGGTCACAGATACTGAGGGCCTGATTGCTGAAATGCGCGGGCGCGAGCAAATCGTTGCGGTCGGCGATGTCAGCTTCGATGTGGCGCGCGGTGAGACGTTTGTCATCATGGGGCTTTCGGGCTCGGGCAAGTCGACGGTCATACGCTGCCTGTCGCGCCTGACAGAACCGACTGCCGGCCAGGTTCTTCTCAACGGCGAAGATCTCCTAACCGTATCCCCGCGTGAGCTGATCGATATCCGCCGCCACAAAATGGGAATGGTGTTTCAGAACTTCGGCCTCCTGCCCCATCTGACAGTCCACGAAAATGTTGCCTTTCCTCTCTCTCTACAAAAACAGCCGCCCGAAGTTGCTCACGCGCGCGCACTCCAGATGGTTGAACTAGTCGGTCTTAAAGGTCGCGAAGATGCCTGCCCGCGTGAATTGTCCGGCGGCCAGCAGCAACGCGTCGGCATAGCCCGCTCGCTCGCTGTGGATCCGGAACTCTGGTTCCTTGATGAGCCGTTCAGTGCTCTCGACCCCCTCATTCGCCGGCAGATGCAAGATGAGTTCATGCGCCTGCAACAGCAGTTGCAGAAAACCATTGTCTTCATCACTCACGATTTTCTCGAAGCC
>JAJFHB010000391.1 GCA_021775795.1 Hyphomicrobiales bacterium
TTTCAATGAATTGATTGACGTCTATGCTCCTGTAGGACAACTGGCGAGCGGCTTCGAATTTACCGAAGGGCCGATTTGGCATCCGGTCGAACAGTACCTCCTGTTCTCGGACATGCCCGGTGACGTGCGGCGGCGATGGGACCGGAATGGCGTACGGGAAGTCATGCGCCCGGCCAATAAGTGCAACGGTATGACCTACGACGCCCACCACAATCTCATTGTCTGCGAACATTCCACCTCATCTCTGGTGCGCGAGCGGCCCGATGGTGCGCGTGAACTCCTCGCATCCCATTACGAAGGTCGCGAGCTGAACAGCCCCAATGATGTCATCGTCGGCTCGTCCGGTTCTATCTACTTCACTGACCCATGGTATGGGCGCATGCCGGTGTTTGGTGTTGAGCGTCCGCGCCAGCTCGGGTTTCAGGGCGTCTACCGGATAAAGCCCGGACATGAAGGCCAGGAACCGGAGCTTGTGGTCGAGCGCACCTTGTTCGCCATGCCAAATGGCCTGTGTTTCTCGCCCGATGAGAAACTGATGTACATCAACGATACCGAGAATGCGGTCATTCGTGTCTTTGACGTAAATGCAGACGGCACACTGGCAAACGGACGTCTCTTTGCCAGCGGAATCAAGGACAGCCTCAAGGCCGGTGTGCCCGATGGCATGAAGTGCGACATGTATGGCAATGTCTGGGTTACAGCGCCTGGCGGTGTCTGGGTCTATGCGCCCGATGGAACCCTGATCGGAAAACTGGTTGTGCCCGAAATGGTCGCCAACCTGCATTGGGGCGGTGAGGACTGGCGGACGCTTTACATGTGCGCCACGCACTCGGTCTATACCGTGACAACGAAAACCGGGCCGCGAAATGAACCGTTCATGCGGCAAGCCGCAACCGTGAGTGCGCAACCTGCCCCGCCACCACAGGCGCCGCCGCAAACTCAAGCTGCACCTCCTCCTCAAGACCCCCGGCAAGCATCCAGCGGATTGCACATAGATCCGGCGCGTACCGCGCTCATCATCCAGGACATGCAGAACGATGTGGTCATGGACGGCGGAGCATTTGCCGGTTCAGGTGCTTCCGTCCATTGCCGCGAACAAAATGCCATTGAAAATATCCGCCGGCTCGCAGAGCGTGCCCGCGCCCGTGGTGTCATGGTTATCCACGTCTGGTTGATTGTCGAGCCAGGGGCCCTCGGGGTGACCATGAACGCCCCGTTGTTCCAGGGCTTGCGTGATGCCAATGCACTGGTTCGCGATACGTGGGGGTCAAGCCCGGTGCCGGGATTGGAAGCTCAACCCGGCGATCATGTCGTCCATAAGGTGCGCATGAGCGCCTGGGAGGGTTCATCCCTTGAGACAGTTCTCAAAAGCGGAGGCCGCGATACGATCATTGAAACCGGTGCCTGGACGAATATGTCGATAGAGCACACGGCGCGCACCGGAGCCGACAAAGGCTATGCTATGATCATTCCGGAAGATTCGTGCTCGACCATTAATGCGGACTGGCACAATGCGGCGATCAACTATGCCTTGCAGAATGTCTCGACGGTGACAAGCACCTCGGAGGTCATTGCCGCGTTGGGGTGAGCACTGGTTGGTGCAGGTGAGTTGCTCTTTAACTCCCGGCTGGATGGTTGAACAAAGATGTCTCTTTGAGCAGCACTACCGGCGCACATCATGGAGGTCATAATGATCATTGGTGTTCTCAATCAAAAGGGTGGCGCGGGCAAGACGACGCTCAGCCTCAATCTTGCAGCCTACTTTGCCTCCAATAATCTGCGCACGCTTCTGGTTGACGCAGACCCGCAGGCGAGCGCCCTTATGTGGTCAAGCGCCCGTGAGGCAGAACCCCTGTTTCCGGTAATCGGTATGGCGAAGCCGACCCTGCACAAAGACCTGCCCTCTGTTGCCGGCGATTACAATATCACCATCATTGACGGCGCACCGCGGGTCAACGAGCTTGGGCGTGCAGCGATCCTGGCAAGTGATCTTGTCCTGATTCCCGTACAACCTTCACCACTCGATGTCTGGGCCAGCGATGAAACCGTGCAACTGATCCGCGAGGCGCAGCAGTTCCGCGAAGGCATTCAGGGGGCCTTTGTCATCAACCGGAAAATTTCAAACACGGTGATTGGACGCGATGTTGTTGACGCATTCAAGGAAGCACCTTTCCCGGTGCTGCCAACAATCATCAGTCAGCGTGTGGTGTTTGCGGAAAGCGCTGCTTATGGCCTCTCCGCACTGGAAGCAGAGCCCCACGGCGAAGCTGCAAGGGAAATAGCAGCCCTGGGTCGAGCCATTCTTGAGCGTGAGGAAAGACAAGCCGCATGAGCAAAAAAATATCATTTTCCCGCCCCGCCAAACCGCTGCCTGAAGCGGCGGACGTTTGGGTGAACTCTGTGGATGAAACAGCGCCGGTCAGGTCTGAAGCTGAAAAAGCGGGCGAAGCAAAACCAAAGACGCCGGTCAGGCAGGCGAAAGCGGTGAGCAAAAGAAAGCCAAGCTCAACGTCGCGGAAAACGAAGAGCGCCGTCAAGTCACCCCCGGCGCGGGCGCGAAGGAGCTCCCAGGTTCTGGCAAGTGAAATGAAATGGGTTGAGCGCATGTTGGAGAGCGTCGACCGGCAAATGGACTTCGTGGCACAGCGAATTGCCCAATCGGGGTTGTCTTCATCAGATGTCGATCCGCAAACCGACCCGGTTTACCAACAGCTTGTCGGTCGGACGGAACGGTTGGTCGACCGAATGAAACAGGTTCAGCACCAGGTCCGCGGTGGCCGCCGCGTCATCGACACCGATCCCGCATGACAGGGCTTGGGATTGTGAGTGGAAATTGACGCGGTCGGGAACAACCGGTGGGGCGGTGTCAGAGGAGCTGGCATCAGTCAGCGAATCTTGTTTCGTAACGTCGAGAACGGTGCAGTCATCTTGAGGAATCCCAGACACGTGGATTGTGGGGTTCCATTTAGGTTGAGCTGCGGCGAGGGTAGGGAAGAGCGTCTATTCTTCAATCGAATTTGCTCTGACAACATCGTTCATCACGCTTTCCAGCCACGCTCTGCATAAGGGGTATCATCGAGAACGCGCTTTGCGGTGAGGGCCGTGAGGTCGATCGCCTTGAACTCTCCG
>JAJFHB010000392.1 GCA_021775795.1 Hyphomicrobiales bacterium
CAAAGCTGGTGGTACCCCTACCCCAACGGTGTTTTCTATGGTGGGCCGGACACTCAATCAGCAAAGTTCAAAGCCTAGAGATGGGCTGCTGCCGGTGAATTTTTCTACCGTGTGGTCCTGTAGAGCATCGGTTTATAGTGATGCCCATGGCAGTTAGACAAAATCAGGCGGCAGGGCATCGGAAAGGCGACAGAGTTGTTGCCGGAATCATCTGTGCGAGTTTGGCGGCCTTCTTGTTTGTCGGCCAGGATGCCGGGGTCAAGTGGATCGCGCCGGAGCTGGCGATCATGCAGATTCTTTTTCTGCGCAGCGCCTTCGGCGTTGTTCTGTGCCTGATTTATTTCTCCACCCTTGGATCATTCGATGAGCTCTGGGTGGCACAGCCAATATTGATGATCGTACGCTGCCTCATCAATTTTGGGGCCTGGTGTATGTTTTTCACCGGCCTCAAACATCTGCCCCTCGCCGATGCGCTGGCCATCTTCTTCATGTTCCCGGTGGTTATAACAGCCCTTTCCGCACCGGTACTTGGTGAGCCGGTGGGTCTGAAGCGCACCCTTGCCATTGTTGCCGGGTTCATCGGCGTCCTTGTCATGCTCAACCCGACAGCGGGAATTGAATGGCCGGCAATGCTGGCCCTTGGCGCGGCGTGCTGCTGGGCCGTTGTTGCCTTGATGACCCGCAAACTGTCTCGCACCGAAACACCCATGTGCATGCTTTTCTACACACTCTCAACCTTCGTCGCGCTCGCCTTCGCGCCACAGTTTCTGGTCTGGGAAATGCCCTCGAACGAAGCCTGGATGCTTATCCCGCTGATCGCAGCACTTGGTGTCGCCGCCCAGTTTTTCATCATCCAGGCATATTCGATTACCACCCCCTCAGTGACCGCACCTTTTGAATATACGGCCATTATCTGGGCGGTGATCCTGGGTTACTTCCTGTGGGGAGATGTCCCCGAACTCCATGCCCTCGTGGGCGGCTCAATAATCATTTTGAGCGGCCTGTATATTATGCATCGCGAAACCCAGGTGGCACGCAACAAAACTCCAGAAGCAAATGATGACGGCTATTGAATTCGGACAAAGCAGCGCACCTCATTGAAGCGGCAACGGGCTCTTCTGAAATATGGTAGTGTCTGTACACGCTCAGTTTTGCAGGAACAACGAACATGCCCAAGTCCCAATCCGTCGGGTCCATTCTCCTGGTGGTCGTGCTGGTAACACTTCTGGTGCTATCCATCGCCGTGGGCGCTGTCATGTGGACAGACCTTGGCCCGGTGGAAATGTCGGCGCATGGCATCACGGCCATGACATTTGGTATTGTCGCTTCGCTGGGAGTGGGCATCGGCCTGATGTTGCTGGTCTTCTATTCAAGCCGGCGCGGCTATGATGACCGCGCGGGCTAGACACGCATAAAATCAATGAAGACCCGCAACGCCTGAATGCCGGCATTTGCCCGTGGATAATACAGGAAGTATCCAGGCCGCTCGATGGCGTAATCGCTTAGAACACTTTCCAGCCACCCCGACTGCAGATCGTCTTCCACGCAAGGGCGAAACAGCCAGCCTATCCCCACCCCGTCTCGAACCGCCCGGACGAGCGCAGCAGTGGAGTTGACGGTCAGGCTGCCCTTCACATCAATGCCGGTGACGCCTTCAGATCCCAGGAACTGCCATTCCGCATAACGCCCCGAGGCGATATAGCGATAGCGGACGCAATTGTGACGGAGCAGGTCTGCCGGTTGCCGCGGACGTCCATGGCGTTCGAAGTAGGCCGGTGTCCCGAAGACGACCTCTTTGATCGGCGGCCCAAGACGCATTGCGATCATGTCATCGCGCAAATGGTCGCCCAATCTGATGCCTGCATGGAAACCACCAGCGACGATGTCGACAAAGGCTTCGCTGAAGGAAAGCTCAAGCTCAATGTCAGGATAAGCTGCGTGAAAAGCCGGCAGTCTTTTGGCAATCGTCAATTCATAAGCGACAAGGGGCAAGGTCAGACGCAATGTTCCCTTCAACGCGGTGCCGGCGCTTCGCGCATCTTCCAGGGCGCCGCCCAGTTCATCAAGAGCCGGGCGCGCCCGCACCAACAACGATTTGCCCGCATCGGTAAGGCTCACGGAGCGGGTCGTTCTGACAAACAAGGGCGTACCGATGCGTTCTTCCAGGGCCTTGAGCCGATAGCTGATCGCCGGCGGCTGTACACCGAGAACTTTCGCGGCCTGGCGCAGGGAGCCGTGCTCCGCAATGGTAACAAAAACCTCCAGGCCGGAAAGGGGCAGCTCTTTCATTGATCAAATTTCCTTACTAATCTGAATTAATTATGCCCCCTAGCGCACATAAATGCATACCCTATTGTGTGCAGATGAACGGCGTCTCTTCCGGTTTGAGCAATAATCAGGGGCTTGAATGACATCCTCGCAAGGCTCCCGGAAAGACAATCTCAAGCTCGCCATCGGGGCGATAGTTTTTACGGTTCTGGCGCTCTCGCTTGGTGATGCGCTTATCAAGAATCTCAGCACAGGCTTCCCTCTCTGGCAGATTTTCGTCCTGCGCTCGCTGGTCCTCATCCCGCCTCTCATTGTCTTTGTAAAAATCCGCTTTCCCGCCACATCCCTCATTCCAACCCATGCAGGCTGGGTCGCGCTGCGCAGTGTCATGCTGGCCTTGATGTGGGTTGCCTATTATGCAGCGCTGCCCCATGCCGCTTTGTCTGTTGCAGCCGCCGTCTTTTACACGCTGCCTCTTTTCATCGTCATGTTTGCCGCTGTCGTCGTGGGTGAATATGTCGGAAATCAGGGATGGGTTGCGGTGTTTCTGGGCTTTTGCGGGGTTCTCATCATCCTCAAACCCCAGGCTGAGGACTTCAACACCTATGCTCTGCTACCGCTCATCTCGTCTATCCTTTATGCGGGCGCCATGATCCTCACGCGCACCAGGTGCCGCCAGGAGAACCCCTTGGTCCTGTCGTTGACTTTGAACCTTGCTTTCATCGTAATCGGGGCCATCGCAACTCTGATTTTCG
>JAJFHB010000393.1 GCA_021775795.1 Hyphomicrobiales bacterium
GCTGCCCTTGATATGGCATTGCGCAAGGATCTTGGGCGTTATCAACCCTTCATCGAAGATCTGGCGCTGGTCGACTACAAAGTGAGAATTTTGAACAGCGGTACGTCTGCCACGACCCGGGTGCTCATTGAATCCATGGACGGGCAGGGCAACCGCTGGTTCACTGTCGGTGTCTCTCCAAACATCGTTGACGCCTCCTTTCAGGCCCTGAGTGACAGCCTCATCTACAAGCTGCACCGCTCAGGCGCGCCTGTGTCCTGATTTTCATGGACGCATTGGGCGCTGAGGCTGCAAAAAGACGCGAAACCCAACACGGGCTGATCTTCGCCACCATCGCCTTCTCTCTGTGGGGCTGTTCGGCCTGGTTCTACAAACACCTGTCCGGAACCAATCCGTTCGAGATTGTCGCTCACCGGGCGATCTGGGCAGTCCCCATCGCTGCGATAATTCTCATTGTCATCGGGCGAACCGGTGACATCAAGCGCGCCTTCACCACGCCGCGCATTGTTTTGACCCTGACGCTCACAACGGTGCTTGTCAGTGCAAACTGGCTCGTCTTTGTTATTGCCGTCATGGAGGGGTGGGCAGTCGAAGCCAGCCTGGGTTATTTCATCAATCCACTCGTTAACGTGTTGATCGGATTTGCTCTGCTGGGCGAACGCCTTAACCGCTGGCAATGGTTTGCCGTAGCACTCGCTGTTGTCGGCGTTGCGGTGCAGACCTGGAATGTGGGTTCATTGCCCTGGTTTGCGCTCTTCCTTGCAGCAACCTTTGCTGCCTACGGCTATTTCCGTAAAACCGTCGATATCGGGCCGGCCCAGGGTTTTCTCGTTGAAACCCTTCTGCTGTTACCCTTTGCACTTGCCTATGTTGGATGGCTGGCCGTACAGGGGCTGCATGATTTTCGTCCTTTGGATGATCCGCTGACAACAATACTGCTGGTCCTGTGTGGCCCGATGACCGCAGGGCCGCTCATATTGTTTTCCGCGGCGGCCAGGCGGCTGACCCTAACCACCATTGGTCTTCTGCAGTATCTGGCGCCCTCAATGATCTTCCTGACAGCGGTCTTCCTGTTCAATGAGCCGATGGATCTTGGGCGTCTTACCAGTTTCCTGTTCATCTGGGTTGGACTGGTGGTGTTCTCGGCGTCATCGTGGATTGCGGACCGCAACCGCCCGCGTGAGTGATGCCCCGGCGAAATCATGGAACGCTTGTAACTTGATGCCTGCAGACAGCCCGGTAGATTGGAGGGAAGGTTCGATCCTACCCCACATCAACCTTCTTCAGATCAGCCATTGAAGGAACACATGAAATGAAAGTCTCCTCCACGCTTCTGGCAACAGCATTCTTCATGATCGCGCCGATGGCGTTGGCTGATGATCGATTGGCCGGGTTTGCAGAAGTTGATATCTCCGCGTGGCAGCCGCTGGTCGCGGACCATCCCCTCGATCTTATCGAGCAACTTTATGACGGCCATCCCGAAGCAACAGAAGGCAGGCCGGAGCTCAACATTTCTTTGCGTCTCGATGCTGACTACAAGTTCATCATCGACATCGAAATGTCCGGCTATCTGGACGACTCAGTATCCGGCAACAACTACCGCGCTATTGTGGATCAAGCGCCGGGAGGCTGGAAACTTGAAGCTCTGGGCCTGCAGAACATTTGCTACCGCGGCGCAAACGCCGGTGTGCCGACAACAGCGCTTTGTCCTTAGGGGCGCCTGGTCCGTAGTGATGCTTCCTTATCAACGTGAAGCAATCTAGACAGACGCCGGGTTATCCAGGTCGTGGCCCAGGTCCTTGAGGTCCTGATATCTGTCGCCAATGCGGTGGTGTGGGCGGCCCGAGGTGGCGCCGCCGAGCACGACGACGATTTCGTCCGCCCGTGGGGCATCGGGAATGGCGAACTGAAGGGTCAGATAGTGCGACCTGCGGCCGGCATCATTCTTGTCCATCAGGGGCACCATAATGGGCGCATTGGCGGGTCCGCGCGTGTTTGTGAAGGCAAGATAAGATTTGGCAGCAACCGCTTCGCGAAAGTGATTGCCGAAGCGCAGTGTGTGGATAAGGCCCGAGGCGTGCTCAATTTCGCCGTCCAGTCCGGCCACAGCGGCCTTGCCGTAAGCCTCGATTGCATCTCCGCCACCTGCAAGCGTAATGATCCGCTCCGTGAGCAGGGCGCCGAGCACCGGCCCGAAAGCCTGAATTTCAGGCTTCAGGTCTTCGACAAAGCGGCCGGCCCAGGGGTTGCGCACAACCGCGGCCACAGCAAACATGCGCCAGGGTGTTGACGCTGCCTTGAAGCCTTCAATCAGGGTCTCTTCGTCGAAGGTCACCAGTTTGCGGATTTCAGGCTGCATCACAGCGCTCCATGTTGCTTTTCATTCAGGCACTTAGGTGAGGGCAGTCTAAGGGATGATGCTGTTTGCTTCCGCCCGCTTCAGCACCGCCGGTACAACATCCTCAATCTTTTCGGCCACATCAATGTGAACTTCCAGGCCGGCACGGATGAACTCTTCCTCGCGCATATGGTCAAGCAGGGTGATAAACGGCGCCCAGAAATTATCAATGTTGGCGAGAACGATGGGTTTGGCATGCTGACCCAGCTGCGCCCAGGTTGTCATCTCCACGGTTTCTTCAAGCGTGCCGACACCGCCTGGCAGAGCGACGAATGCATCAGCGCGTTCAAACATGAGCATTTTGCGCTCGTGCATATCATTCGTGACAATCATCTCCTG
>JAJFHB010000394.1 GCA_021775795.1 Hyphomicrobiales bacterium
GCGCAAGCATCAATCTGACGGGAATTGTCGCGCCCGAGCTTGGCCGCCAATGCCTGCGGTCAGGTACAGCCCGCGATTGCGGATTGTTATCACGCGCATCACTGCTGGATCTCACCGCAGGAGCGACGATTGCCTGCACACGTTCCGATGTTGCCGATGCCGGGTACACATGTCTCTCGAACGGTTATGACCTTTCGGAAGGCATGGTCTACACCGGCTGGGCATTGCCGCTTGCAGATGCGCCGGCCCGCTACTTCGATGTGCTGGCAACGGCGATGGAGCGTCCCCGCGGATTTTGGCGCGGCGAATTTGTTGAGCCCTGGGCACCACTCACTGCGGTAACACAGGAGAGATGAGCGGCTCTCCGGAATACTCCACAGCAACACGATAAAGACCGTTCACAACATCGCTCATGCGCACGTAGTCAAGAGTATCGGGCGTATCTGAGCTCGTGTGATAATTGCCGTTACGGTACTCCGCAGTGTCAGTCACCATAAGCGCGGGCAGTCCGAGATCCCAGAAGCTCGCGTGGTCAGACCGGTCTATACCCGGCACGAACGTTGGTGCATTTATTGAATAGACCGGCAGCTCACCGACACCCATGAGATTGCGAACCCGTTGCACCATCGTTCGATCTTCTGAGCGGCCGATAACCCCGATGAAATCGGCAGTGTCAGGGTAATAGAGATAAAGCGGCGACCAGCCGAACAGGGAAAGAGGATAAGACTGCGACCCAGCCTCATCGGAATAATAGCCGATCATCTCAACCGAGATCATGAGCTTCAGGGTCGCCCCCTCCTCTCCGAGACTTGCTGCGTAAACACGACTTCCCATGTCCTGGCTTTCGTACGCCGGCCACTCTTCCAACGTAAAAGCCACAATATCCAGGCGATGGGCCAGAAACGGCTGATGCTTCCCCACCAGACGCGCAAGTTCCAGGATGCCGGCAACGCCACTGGCATTGTCATCCGCACCTGGATTGCTGTCGCCGTGAACATCATAGTGGGCACCTATCACCAGCCGTTCCGCATCCCGCGGGCCGAAGGAACAGATGATGTTCCGGTAAGTGTTATCGCGAAACTCGAACGGCTGTTCCCAGACAACACATCCCGCAGCAACAAAACTGTTAGAAATGTAATCAGCCGCACCTTCCAGGGAGGCAAGGTTGTTGAAGCTCCGCGACGGTTCAAGTGCAGAAAGATACCGTACATCCGTTTCCAGAGCGGCGGCATCGGCGGAAGTGGCATTTTGGCGGTCCGCACTTGCAATGAAGAAGGCCGGGTTTCGCAGATACCAGTAGCCATACCCGTATGCAGCTGCCAGGCTCGCGATGCCGGTCACAATCGCAACTATGATAATCAGCCGCTTCCACGGGCGTTTCCTGGGTTGCTCGGAGGGGAGCCCCGGAGGTGGCTTTGGTTGCTCATGATGCTGCATCTCAGATATGTAAACCTACAAACACCGGTTGTCAGGGCGGGCTGGCAAATAATCTGGCCGTAGAAAGCACATTTGCTGGACACAATTGTGTTTCTCAGGGTCTTTGCATGAAAACGGATGGGATTGGTCCACATGGCAGACAAAGCAACAGAACTACCTCTTGCCGGTGGCTGCCAGTGTGGGGCTGTGCGTTACGAACTTAAAAGCCACCCAAACAGAACCTATGTCTGCCATTGCACCGAATGCCGCAAGCAGTCGGCATCAGCGTTCGGAATAACCCTCAACGTCAATCGTGATGCCTTTTTTCTTCTCAAGGGCACCACGAGCATCTGGAGCCGGGAGACTGACAGCGGCAACAGTCTTGATTGTCACTTCTGCCCCGTCTGTGGAACACGTGTGTGGCATGAGAGCGGGCCGGACACGGAAACGGTTTCCATTAAAGGTGGTTCACTTGATGCTGGACCCGACCTGAGTGCCGGCATCCATATCTGGACCAGCCGAAAGCTGCCCGATGTTATCATTCCGGATGGGGCCGTGCAGATGCCTGGTGAGCCGGACTGAAAGAATTGATCATTTGGAGCGCAGAGCGCCATGAAAATTCAAGTGCCCGAAACGCTTGAGCAGTGGAACAGTGCGGGCGAGGACTATCTCCCCGGTGTGTTGGGGATACATTTTGTGAAGCTGGAGGCCGATGAAGTTGTCGCCACCTTTGAGGCCTCACGCAGCATCAGTGCCTGGAACGGCTTTCTGCATGCAGGAGCAATCGTTTCCCTTGCGGACACATGCTGCGGTTACGGCGCCCTGAACATTCTTCCAGACGGCGCGGATGGCTTCACCACTGTGGAGTTGAAGACAAACTTCCTGTCGACGGTCAATGACGGCATCGTCACCTGTTCTGCACGGCCGATACATGCAGGCCGTTCAACTCAGGTCTGGGATGCGGAAGTCGCAGATCAGGCCTCGGGAAAAGTGCTCGCACATTTCCGCTGTACACAAATGATCCTTTGGCCCCGGACATCCTGAACACCTCACCTCACGACGAGAAACGCCCACACCAATGAGTGAAGTATCAAACCAGGATGGCGATCAAAGCGAAGTGATCTCATTTCTTCGGGCGGCCCCTTCATACGGGCCGCAATGCGAACAGGTAACCGTCACCGAAACACATGGAGCAATGGTGTTTTTGGCCGGTGACGAGGTCTTCAAGATCAAGAAGCCAGTCAACTTCGGCTATATGGATTTCTCGACACTGGAGAAACGCCACAACGTTTGCCGCCGTGAATTTGAACTGAACCAGCCACATGCCCCTCAACTATATCTCGGCATCGTCGCGATAACCCGCGAGAACGATGGATCACTCGCCTTCAACGGCCAGGGCATCCCCGTAGAATGGGCTGTGCATATGCGGCGTTTCGAGCAAGAGGCGGTGTTGGCTGCCCTGGCGAGTGCGGGTGAGCTTTCAGTTCCGCTGGCTAGGAATCTCGCGGCGGAAATCGCTGCATATCACAGGAGCGCATCAAGAGTGGCGGTGGCAGATGTCTCCAGCCGCATGTCAGCGATCATTGAAGAGTTGAATGACGCATTCGAGAGTGCGTCGGATGTTCTGGCGCCCGATCAATGCGTCAGTTTTCGAAACGCGGCTATTGCTGAACTGCGGCGCATAGAAGCCTGCCTGCAAACACGCGCCAATAGCGGCTTTTGCCGCCGTTGCCATGGTGACCTTCACATGAACAACATCGTTGTACGGGAGGGCACGCCGGTATTGTTTGATGCCCTGGAGTTTGATGAAAAGCTTGCCACCATCGATGTACTCTATGACCTTGCGTTTTTGTTGATGGACCTGGACCAACAGAACTTTCGCAACATCGCCAATATCATTCTCAATCGTTATCTCTACTTTGCCGATGAACCAGCCAACATTGACGGGCTTGTCGCACTCCCATTGTTTCTGGCCCTGAGATCGGGCGTGAGGGCGCTCGTTGCCTTAACCCGGGCGGAACAGACTGCGGGTCGGGATGCCGAGCTTCTGCGCGATGAAGCGCGGCACTATTTCTCCTCCAGCCTTGGATATTTCCCCGTATCAGCACCCCTGCTGATTGCCGTCGGCGGTCTGTCTGGCTCCGGAAAATCAACTCTGGCCACCGCACTCAGCCCGTTCATCGGCCGCGCGCCCGGTGCCTTGCACCTGAGAAGCGATCTGGAACGCAAGCTTTTGCTTGGCGTGAGTGAAACCGTTCGCCTTGACCAAAGCGCCTACACCCTTGAGGTCAACGTTCGCGTCTATGAGCAGTTGTTTCAAAAGGCAGCCCGCGCATTGAGGGCCGGCCATTCGGTTGTCGTCGATGCCGTCTTTTCAGATCCGGCTGAACGATGGGACATAGAAGCTGTGGCACAGACTGAAGGTGTTGCCTTCACAGGTCTGTGGCTGACGGCCGACCAGGAGTGCCTGACATCTCGTGTTCGTTCCCGCAAAGGTGATGCATCAGATGCAACGGCAGAAGTTGTCGCTGGTCAGTTTGCTAGGGGCGCGGGCGAGATTTCCTGGCAAATCCTTGATGCGAGCAACGCGCCCGAAGCGGTACTCAAGGCGGCACTGGCAAGTGCAAGTTAGAGCATCTTTCCAGGATTGAGAATATTGCCCGGATCAAACACCTGTTTGACGGACCGTTGAAGGGTCAAAATTGTGGGCGGCACAAGATTTTGCAGAGGACCGCGCTTTTCCAAACCGATTCCATGCTCGGCCGAAAACGAGCCCCCCGCTTCACAAACGCCTTTGTAGACCTCTGCTGAAACCGCATCATAGTGACCAGGATCTTCCACGCCGCTTGTTACGGTCAAATGCAGATTGCCATCCCCCAAATGCCCCATGGAAAACAGATGAAAGGCAGGATCGATCGCTGCTATTCGCTGCCCGAGGCCGTCGACATATTCATCCAACATATCCAGGGGAAGCGATAGGTCGTACCAGTATCCGCCAGGGTGGCGGCGCTGCACGGCCCAGGAATCTTCGCGCACCCGCCAGATCTCACTGCGCTCTCGCTCACTCGCAGCGACAACCGCATCAACCAACTGACCCGCTTCAACGGCCTCGCCGAGCAGAGTTTCGAATATCTCGCGATCTTCCGGGCCCGTATCTTCGATCTCAAGAATGACGAAAACGCCCGCCTCCGCCTGCATGAACCGACGCAAGCTGTCGAAACCATTTTCTTCCGCTGTCACCCTTGCATAGGCGGGCCACATGATTTCCGCGCCGCGCAATTCTGGTCGCCTCGCCAACCGCATATTCGCATAGAGCGAGACCGCCGCCTCAGCATTTGCAAATGCGCAAAGGGCGGTGACGCGGTTTGGCGCAACGGGCTCAAGTTGCAGAACGGCCTTGGTGATGACGCCAAGAGTGCCTTCGCTGCCAATGAGCAGTTGCTTGAGGTCGTAGCCTTCGTTGGCCTTGGTAACCTGTTTCAGATCATCGAATATCTCGCCGTTGGCCAGCACCGCTTGCAGACCTATTACACGGTGCCGCATGACGCCGTTGCGAAACGCTTCATTGCCCCCGGCGTTTGTTGCGATCATGCCGCCTATTGTGGCGCTGTCGCGGGCTGCAAGATCAATGCCGGGAGACAGCACGTGCTCAAGCGTTGCGACCTGCAAAGCGCCCAACGTCACGCCGGCCTCAACCTCTACCGTCTGGGCTTTGGAATTGATTGACACAACGGAATTCAAGCGCTGCATAAGAAGCTGCACCTGACCCAGGCTGGAGACTGCCCCGCGCGCTAGCCCGGTACGGCCACCCTGGGTTACAACCGGCAAGGAGTGCTGAGTACACAGCTTCAATACGGCTGAGACCTGCGACGCATCAGCGGGCGCCACTGCAAAGCCGGCGCCAAAATTTTCCGGTTCTATGCCAGCGTCGAGGGCAACCAACCGGCCACCGGTGAATATCCATTCCTCACCGACGATGTCGGCTAGCTGGCGCTCAACCGAATTTTGCATGTCAGACATTCAAAAGCAGAAACTCGCGCTCCCAGGAACTGATAACCCGGCGAT
>JAJFHB010000395.1 GCA_021775795.1 Hyphomicrobiales bacterium
ACCACCGCCCAAGGTCACTTCCACGCTGGTGCATCTGCAACCCCGACAGGCCTTGGCGCCGGCATGCCGCCTGGCAACCCTGGAACGCGTAACATCGGCAGCCTTTGGTCAACGGCGCAAGATGTTGCGCGCCAGCCTCAAGACACTGACGCCTCAGCCTATACCGTTGCTGGAGGCCGCCGGCATTGATCCCAGCAAACGCGCAGAAAACATAAGCGTCGATGGCTTCTGCAACCTGGCAAACTGCTTTGACGCGGCTCAGAATACGGTTAGATGAATGCCAAGTATCAGCGCCACCGCAGCCGTTGATGTGGTTGCCCCGGATTGAAAGGACTCAAGGCAATGAAGCGACAATCGATGCTGGCCTACGGCGAACCACTGGCCGAAACACAGGCAGAAGTGCCACAGCCCTCAGGCACAGAGGTTGTCATCAAGATCAGCCACTGCGGCGTCTGTCATAGTGATCTTCATATGCAGGATGGGCACTTTGAACTTGGTGGCGGCAACAAGCTTGATATTCGGGCCGGACGCGAACTGCCCTTCACCCTTGGACATGAAATTGCCGGCAGCGTTGAATCAGCGGGGCCTGATGCAGTCGGTGTGAGCCCCGGCGAGCGGTATGCGGTTTACCCCTGGATCGGCTGCGGCACATGCAACTTGTGTGCGCGCGGCGATGAGCATCTGTGCAGCACGACAAATCATTTGGGCATCACTGTCGATGGTGGCTTTGCAACTCATGTGCTGGTGCCGCATCCGCGCTATCTGCTTTCTGCCGAGGGCCTCGACGTTTCGCTGGCCGGCAGCTACATGTGCTCAGGCCTGACCGCATACAGCGCCTTAAAGAAGGCAACAGCGCAAAGCGGCGATGGTCCACGGATGATCATTGGCCTTGGCGGAGTGGGCATGATGGGCCTGCAGTTTGCCCGCGCCATCTTTGACACTGAAATTCTGGCAGCCGACCTCGACCCGGCTAAGCGTGAGATGGCGCTTGAACTGGGCGCTGATCATGTTTTTGACCCGAGTGAAGAAGGTGTCAGGAAAAGCGTTTTCAAGGCGAGCGGTGGCGGTGTTGCAGGCGCCATTGATTTTGTCGGTTCCGAGTCCTCATTGGGCTTTGCCCAAAGCATTGCGCGCAAAGGCGGCACAGTGGTCGTTGCCGGCCTGCTTGGCGGTGGCTTTTCCATGCCAGTGCCCATGTTTCCACTACGGGCGCTTTCTATCATCGGAAATTTCGTTGGATCTCTTCAGGAGGCCCATGAAATGCTTGATCTCGTACGTGCTGGAAAAGTGGCTCCGATCCCGGTTGAGCTTCGCGCTCTCGATCAGGCTAATGCATCTCTCGATGATCTTCGTAACGGGAAGGTTGTCGGACGCGTGGTGCTGACGCCTTAGTTCGCTTCACGCCGGTGAGCAAGCGCACTGGAGCGTTTCACGTTGACATGCTCTAGAGATCAGCCCGCATACTACGGACAAAGTTCGAGAGGCCGGTGCGACGCGCCCTCTTGAGACGTTCTGAACGCAGTATCGCAAATATCTCTTCACTGCAGCGCTCGAGATCATCATTGATGAGGACATAGTCATACTCAGCCCAGTGGCTGATTTCATCGGATGCCTTGGCCATGCGCTTTGCGACGACCTCGACCGGGTCCTGAGCCCGGGATATGAGCCGCTGGCGCAAATGCTCTGCGGAGGGCGGCAAGATGAAAACCCTGACCAGATCGTCCCGGGCACGCTGGTGCAATTGTTGCGTTCCCTGCCAATCGATGTCGAACAACACATCACTGCCCTCAGCCAGGGTCATTTCAACCGGGCCCCTTGGCGTGCCGTAGTGATTGCCAAAGACCTCTGCCCATTCGAGCAACTGTTCGTTTTGCACCATCTCCTGAAATTTATCCGCGGAGATAAAGTAATAGTCCTTGCCGTCGACTTCACCGCTTCGCGGTTTGCGTGTCGTCACTGAAACTGACATCTCAATGTTCTGTTCCGTCGACAGCAGGCGTCTGGACAAGGTGGTCTTGCCGGCGCCTGACGGTGAGGACAAGACCAGCATCAGTCCGCGGCGCGTTATGGAAATTGTCGGTGTTGTGTCACTCAATGTTTTGAACCTGTTCGCGCACCTGATCGATGGTTGTTTTCAACTCGAGGCCAATCTTTGTGAGCTCCTTGTCATTTGACTTGGAGCACAGAGTATTGGCTTCACGATTGAATTCCTGGGTCAAAAAATCAAGCCTTCGGCCCACAGGCTCATCGGCGGCAATCATCTCGCGCGCGGACTCAACATGGGCGAACAGCCGGTCCAGCTCCTCCTGAATGTCTGCCTTGGCAGCCAGCATCACCGCTTCCTGGTGCAAACGGTCTTCATCAAAAGATGATGAGTTGGAAACAATTCGCTCAAGCTGTTCTCGCAGCCGTGCCTTTATCGCATCGGGTTGGCGTGCAGGACAATCTCGCGCCGCTTGTGTGAGACTTTCAATGGTGTTCAGCTGTTCAACAAGCACGTCTGCAAGACGGGCCCCTTCTGCGCAACGAGAACGGTGTAGTTCTGTCAGTGTGGACTTCAGACTGCCCATGATCGCCTGGCGCCGTTCCGCATTGGCATTTTCATCGTCACCATTTTCAGGTTCGGCAATTTCGAGAACCCCCTTCAGGGCGAGAATGCCGTCCGGCGTTGCCGCAGCCCCGCCAACACGTGCGGATATCTGATCCACCGCGGCGAGCACACGTTCAAGCGCCTCCTCATTGACCCTGAGTTCGCCGGATTGCTGCTGCCGCGTTACCTGCAGGCCAACCTGACAGTTTCCCCGCTTCACCACGCGCCCGATCTCTGTTCTGACGTCAGGGTCCAAAGACTCAAATCCCGATGGCAGGCGCAAACGAACGTCCTGCGAACGGCCGTTCACGGTCTTCAGCTCCCATGCCCACTTGAGATCCAGATGTTCGCCCTCGGACCTGGCGAACCCGGTCATGCTTACCAGCGGCATTGTTTTTGTCCGATTTGATTTACGCGAAAGAGGAATCAATTTTCACAGGCGTACAAGCTTACACGCAATCAGGTCTCTTCCAAAGCTGCTGAAAGACGTTCCGATGAGGTAAATGTCCGTTGTCTGGACAATCAGTTTGGGTTTGTTGCGGGCAGCGGTACGACCTGAATATCGGAGGGCTGCTGCGTGGACGACTCACGAACCGGCACCTCAGGCTTGGGTTCAGGCAATGGATAAGGCAAATCCTCGACCACCGACTCATCAGCCTGCCCAGCGCTATCAGTGCCGGCATTTGTATCCTCAGTCGCTTCCGGGGCGTCAGAGGGTTCCGTGGCCTCCTGCAAAGCAGTATCGCTTTGATCTTCAGGGGCTGGATTGCTGTCCGCTGCCGCAGACGTGTCGGCATCATTCACTTGTGTGTCTGTTGCGGTCGTCTCGTTGTTTTCCTGCGATCCGGTTTCGCTTTCTGAGCCAGCTTCACTATCCGCTAGCGACCCATCATCGCCCGTTGCGTCACCTGTCGTTTCGTCTGCTGGTTGTTCCAGTCCGCCCGCTGCCGCAGCGGCTTCGTCTTCTGCCCGACGCTCCCGTTCAATCTGGCGCCAGTTCGCTACATTGTCATTATGCTCAGCCAGAGTGGCTGCGAAAGCATGCCCACCGGAGCCATCAGCGACAAAAAACAGATAGTCCGTTTCCGCTGGCTGCAGCACTGCTGCAATCGACGCATTGCCGGCGTTGGCAATGGGCGTCGGAGGCAAACCGTCAATGCGATAAGTGTTGTATGGTGTCGTGGTGTTGATGTCGTCACGGGTAATGGAGCGACCAAGAGGGCCCTCACCGCCAACGATGCCATAAATGATCGTGGGGTCCGATTGCATGCGCATGCCGCGCCGAAGGCGGTTGATGAAGACACTTGCAACCACTTCTCTTTCGCTGCTTACGCCTGTTTCCTTTTCAACGATGGAGGCGAGGATCAGCGCATCATACGGCCGGTCGAGCGGCAGATCTTCCTGGCGATTATCCCACAGCTCCCGCAACAGATCTTCCTGCGCTTCACTCATGCGATCGACAATGCTCTGCCGGGACGTTCCTCTCGTGTAGGCATAGGTGTTCGGCAACAACGCACCTTCTTCCGGTATGCGTTCAATCTCGCCCACAAGATCTGTATCCGCTTCCAGCCGCGCAATAATCTGTAAAGTTGTCAGGCCTTCAGGTGCCGTAAAGGAATATTGGATGGAACGGCCGGAGACCAGAGTATCCATCACCGCCCGCATGCTGTTGGCGGCTTCAAAACGATACTCACCGGCCTTCAGCTGACCGTTGGCCCGGTTTGCCAGAACGCCAAGAATAAAAATCTTGTCGTTATCGATCACCCCTTCTTGTTGCAGCGTTTCAGCAATACCGCGCAATCCCGTGCCGCGATCGATTTGTACAGTTTTCTCATCGCTCAGAGGACCGGGCGCGTCAAACCAGCTGTTCAGGTACAAATAGGAACCGCCTCCCACAAGCACGATCACCAGTCCCATGGCGAGAATGCCGGTGATAATACTGCCCAGACGCCGCAGAAACGAGCCGAAGGGCCCTTCTGCCTCTGGCACGCGAACATTGACCGGTACGTCGTCGACGTACGCGTCTTCAAATCCGCCACCCTGTTCGTAATTGCCGCTCATCTTCACTGTGGTCTCGCCTCAACGGCTAACACTATGTCGTTTTCGGCCGATATTGAAACATCCTGCCGGGATGATTTTGTGTCAGCACATTGTAATTTTTTAGGCTCGGGAAATATCAGGGATATTGATCCAGCATCTTTCCCGAAGCATTTTCAATAATTCAGGCGTGCTCCCTCGCGCACACGTCAATCGACGTAGCGGCGAACAACCAGGGATGCATTGGTCCCGCCAAAACCAAACGAATTCGACAACACCACGTTGATCTCACGCTCCTTGGCCTTGTGCGGCACAAGATCGATCTTCGTTTCGATCGATGGATTGTCCAGATTCAAAGTTGGTGGCGCGATGTTATCGCGGATAGCTAGTACACTAAAAATTGTCTCAACCGCGCCTGCGGCACCCAGCAGGTGTCCGATGGCCGACTTCGTCGATGACATTGTGAGCCTGCTGGCGCTATCGCCAAACAATCGCTCGACAGCACCGAGTTCAATTTCATCGCCAAGTGGTGTCGACGTGCCGTGGGCATTCACATAGTCGATGTCAGCCGGTTCGATGCCGGCGCGTTTGATGGCGGCCTGCATGGAGCGGAAACCACCGTCACCGTCACTCGCAGGCGCGGTGATGTGATAGGCGTCTCCGGAAAGACCGTAACCGGCAACTTCCGCATAGATCTTTGCACCACGGGCCAGTGCGTGTTCGAGCTCTTCCAGAACGACAACACCGGCGCCCTCACCCATAACAAATCCATCACGGTCCTTGTCATAGGGTCGTGAGGCTTTGGTCGGCTCATCATTGAAGTGCGTTGAAAGTGCCTTGCATGCGGAGAAGCCTGCGATACTCAAACGACACAACGCCGCTTCCGTGCCACCTGCAACCATCACATCCGCATCGCCCAGCGCAATTAACCGAGAGGCATCACCAATGGCATGGGCCCCGGTCGAACACGCCGTTACAACCGAGTGATTGGGGCCTTTGAAGCCGTAGCGTATCGAGACATAGCCTGAAGCAAGATTGATCAAGCGCCCCGGAATAAAGAACGGGCTGACCCGGCGCGGGCCTTTCTCGGCCAGAATGAGCGCCGTTTCCTCGATCCCGATCAAACCGCCGATGCCGGATCCGATCATCACGCCACTTACGATCTGATCTTCGTATTCTTCGGGCTTCCAGCCGGAATCTTCAACGGCCTGCACGGCAGCGCACATGGCGTAGATGATGAAAGGATCGACGCGGCGCATCTCCTTTGCATCCATCCACTGGCCGGGATCATACGTTCCGTTGGTACCGTCCCCAAGTGGGAGCGGACACCCGATTTTCGAGGGCAGATCAGAGGTCTCGAAGGTGTCGATCTTCGCAGCGGCGCTCTCGCCGTTGATAAGACGCGACCACGACTCCTCTACGCCGCACGCAAGCGGTGTGAGATTGCCCATACCCGTGATAACGACGCGTCGCATGGCGGTTTACTGGCCTCAAACGTTTGTTGCACCGAATCGCAGATGCTCAAAACCACCTACCTGCACCTTAGTGCGAAGTCCGGCGTGGCAAAGTCGCAGCCGCGATAAGCGAATCAGGCCGTGTTGGATGCGATGAATTTGACCGCGTCGCCGACTGTCTGGATTGTTTCAGCCGCGTCGTCAGGGATTTCGATGCCGAATTCTTCCTCAAAAGCCATAACCAGCTCAACCGTGTCCAGGCTGTCTGCGCCCAGATCATCAATGAAGCTAGCTTCTTCGGTAACTTTCTCGTCCGGGGCGCCAAGATGCTCGATTACGATCTTCTTTACGCGTTCCGCAATATCGCTCATGTCTGCAGTCCTTAATTAATTCAAATTGACACTACCAAAGCGCTGAAAGGCCAAGTTCAGGATCGCAGCACGTCCCGGCTTAATACTTGATCGCTTCCTTCCACCCTTGAAAGGGTGCACATAGCCGACAAAACGGCGCTTCGTAACATAAATCCCGGGCATTGGCCAGAAGCCGTGATTACCCGGTTAATATGCCTCAAAGCATTGCCAGTCCACCGTTCACATGCAGCGTTTGTCCAGTAACATAGGCAGCTTCATCGCTTGCCAAATAGACCACTGCGGATGCGATTTCAACTGGTTCTCCCATTCGTCCCACCGGAATTCTCTGCATTATGGTGTCTCGCTGGGTTTCATTCAGTGCATCAGTCATCGCAGTGGCAATGAATCCGGGCGATACACAGTTCACCGTGATCCCCCTGTTAGCAACCTCCTGAGCCACCGATTTGCTCATTCCAACCACGCCTGCCTTGGTCGCAGCATAGTTGGCCTGTCCCGCATTGCCGGTGGCACCTACCACGGAAGTGACACTGATAATGCGGCCCCAACGGCGGCGCATCATGCCTCTCAGGACGGCGCGCATGAGACGGAAAGAGGCGGACAGATTTACAGCGAGCACCTGCTCCCACTCTTCATCACGCATACGCACGCTCAGATTGTCCCGGGTGAGACCGGCGTTGTTGATCAATATGTCGACAGTACCCATTGCTTCTTCGGCAGCGGGCAAAAGCGCAGCGACGGCTTCCATGTCAGAAAGATTGCATGGCGTTATGTGGGCTCTGTCTCCAAGCTCATCGCGCAGAGCACTGAGAGCTTCTTCCCGGGTACCGGAAAGAGCGACGGTTGCGCCTCGCTCATGCAGACTTCGCGCAATAGCAGCGCCAATGCCGCCGCTCGCGCCCGTAACCAGTGCATTTTTTCCGCTCAAATCAAACATATGAAACCTCGTGCGCCCGATAGCTCAAGCCTACAGCTTCTCACAGGCTGATTCTATGTCTTCAGGCGTTCCTACAGGGATGGCTTCCAAGTCGCGATTAATGCGCCGCACAAGCCCACTCAAGACTTTACCGGCCCCGATCTCGAAATACTGCTCAACACCCTGTTCTGCCATGTACATAACACTTTCACGCCAGCGCACCATGCCGGTCACCTGTTCCACGAGACTGTCGCGAATGGCATCAGGATCACTTACCGCTGCTGCAGTAACATTTGCGACCAGCGGTACAGCAGGAGCAACAGGTGGAATTTCCTGAAACGCCTCAAACATTGCATCGGCGGCGGGCTTCATCAGGGCGCAGTGGAAGGGTGCACTTACCGCGAGGAGGACGGCGCGCCGCGCGCCACGCTCCTTGGCAATTTCCAGAGCACGTTCAACCGCAGCCTTATGACCGCTGACAACAACCTGACCGGGTGCGTTGTCGTTTGCCGCCTCGCAAACCTCACCTTGAGCTGCTTCTGCAGCCACTTCGCGCACGTCATCCAGCTCCAGGCCGAGTAGAGCCGCCATGGCTCCCTCACCCACCGGCGCTGCTGATTGCATGGCGCGGCCGCGGATTTTCAAAAGGCGGGCGGTGTCGGCGACAGAGAAGGCATCGCATGAGGCAAGAGCAGAATATTCACCCAGTGAATGGCCAGCAACGAAAGCGGCCTTCGCTGCAATGTCGAGATTTCCCTCATGCTGCAAAGTTCGCATCGCCGCAAGGCTCACAGCCATGATGGCCGGCTGGGCATTTTCCGTCAGTATGAGATCTTCTTCCGGGCCTTCCCACATGAGTTTGGAAAGGTTCTGCGACAACGCATCATCAACTTCCTGGAAAGTTTCACGCGCCACGGTGAACGCCTTGGCGAGTTCCAGGCCCATGCCGACCTGCTGGCTTCCCTGTCCGGGGAATACGAAAGCGACTGTCATCGCTCTTACCCTGTATTATTGAAGTGTGCCGCCCCGAAAATCCGGCCCACAGATAGCGTTTTGTGACAAGCTGTCAAGGTTGCTGACACAGATGAGCGAATCAATACTCGCCCAAACGCAGACAAGAGCCGCGCGGGCGGCGGATTTTGGGGATTTTTTGTTTGCTATGCATCGCAGTTCGCGTATAAGTCGCGCGTTTTCGTAGTTCCGGTTGGAGGCTGAACGAAAGTCCGTTTCGATAGAGAAGCGGTAAGGCGGCTAACCCCGCTCTGCTTTCGGTGTCTCCGCTCTTTTGCCGAACTTTTTGAGCCTTTCCCTCTTTGTCGGCTCAAAAGGGGCTCAGCGCCGGTTTGCGGAAAATGTGAAAAAAGGAAAGGCAAGAATCGCATGCCATTGTATGAGCACGTGTTTCTGGTGCGCCAGGATGTCTCTTCGGCACAAGTCGAGACACTGACGGCCCAGTTCAAAGCAATTATTGAAGGTGACGGCGGCACCATCGCCAAAGCCGAATATTGGGGCGTTAAATCGCTCACCTACCGTATCAAGAAGAACCGTAAAGCCCATTTCTCACTCATGAACATTGACGCCAACCACAGCGCGGTTGCGGAAATGGAGCGGCAGATGCAGCTGAGCGAAGACGTAGTTCGTTTTCTGACGTTGAAGGTTGATGCCCACGAAGAAGGCCCATCTGCAATGATGCGCAGCCGTGGCGGCCGTGATGATAACCGCGGCGGACGTGACCGCGGTGGACGTGACCGGGACGACCGTGGCCCGCGTGGGGATTCTCGCCCACCGCGCGCCGAGGCAATTCCGCAGGCTGCGACTCCGCCAGCTGCGACCCCACCGGCTGAGAGCGCTAAGGAGACTGCAGAATGAGCACGCAAGGTAGTCAGGCCCGCCGGCCGTTCTTCAGGCGCCGCAAATCGTGCCCGTTCTCGGGCGACAATGCGCCGAAAATTGACCACAAAGACGTACGTCTGTTGCAACGCTACATTTCCGAGCGCGGCAAGATTGTTCCAAGCCGGATAACAGCGGTGTCAGCCAAAAAGCAACGCGAGCTTGCCAAGGCAATCAAACGGGCACGTTTCCTCGGGCTTTTGCCCTATCTGGTCAAGTAGGACCTAACAGTTTCTGGTTGAGGCGGACCTGGATCCGCCTCTAACCGCCCTTTGAGCGGGACAGCTGCAATGAATTGCAAGACCACAACAGTTTATGGATGCGCCAACCGCACTGCAGCTTCAGTGCGGTGCTGCCTCGTTGCGCCCTGCCCCGATAATTTCTCTACAACGGAGACCACGTTATGGAAGTAATTCTGCTTGAGCGTATCGAAAGACTCGGCCAGATGGGCGACATCGTTCGCGTTAAAGACGGCTTTGCGCGCAATTTTCTGGTGCCGCAGAAAAAAGCAATGCGTTCCAGTGCAGCAAACAAGGAAGTTTTCGCCACGCAGCGTGTGCAACTTGAAGCACAAAACCTCGAACGCCGCACGGAAGCCGAAAGTGTTGCCGCAAAAATCGATGGCACAAACTTCACCATCATCCGCCAGGCTGGGGATTCGGGTCAGTTGTACGGCTCGGTATCAACCCGCGACGTGGCAAATTCTGTCAGCGAGGGTGGTGCAACGATCTCGCGCGGACAGGTCATCCTTGACCGTCCGATAAAAAAGGTTGGGCTGCATGA
>JAJFHB010000396.1 GCA_021775795.1 Hyphomicrobiales bacterium
AAATTCATGCCGACGCCATCTCCAAAGGTGATCGCGTGTTGCTGATTGATGATCTCATCGCAACCGGCGGCACAGCAGATGCTGCAATCGACCTCATTCACGAATCCGGCGGCGAGATGGTGGCCGCAGCCTTTGTCATCGATCTGCCCGATCTTGGCGGTTCCCAAAAACTGAAAGACAAGGGCGTGAGCGTCCACACACTGGTTGAGTTTGAGGGCGACTGATGAATGTAAACGGCACGCCCTACCGCTCCATCTGGCTGAACGATGACGACTGGTCCGTCGAGATCATTGATCAGACCAAACTTCCCCACGTGTTCGAAACAACAACCCTGCGCAATCTCGAAGATGCCGCCCGGGCAATCGAAATCATGCAGGTTCGCGGCGCACCGCTCATTGGTGCCACTGCAGCCTACGGCATCTGCCTGGGAATTCGCGAAGATGCATCCGATGATGCTCTGGACCGGACCTGCGAGCGCCTGGCACGCACCCGGCCCACAGCCATCAACCTGAACTGGGCCATTGCCGAGATGCAGGCAACACTACGCAACCGAGCCCGGGGAGAACGGGTCACGGCCGCCTATGCGCGGGCAGCGGAAATCTGCGATGCGGATGTCGAGACAAATCACGCCATTGGCGGTCATGGACTTGAACTCATAGCCGAAAGATCCGCTTCAAAGTCCGGAGCGACGGTCAACGTGCTTACTCATTGCAACGCCGGCTGGCTTGCCACAGTGGATTGGGGTACAGCGCTCTCACCCATATTCCAGGCCCATGATGCAGGACTCAGTGTCCATGTCTGGGTCGACGAAACGAGGCCGCGCAATCAGGGGGCCGCACTGACAGCCTGGGAACTCAACAGCCACGGCGTGCCCCACACAATAATTGTCGACAATGCCGGTGGCCATCTCATGCAACATGAACAGGTCGACTTGTGCATTGTGGGAACCGACCGGACCGTTGCCAATGGCGATGTCGCCAACAAGATCGGCACCTATCTGAAAGCTCTGGCGGCGCACGACAACCACGTGCCGTTTTACGTGGCCCTGCCCTCATCAACCATCGACTGGAGCATCTCGGACGGTGTCCGCGACATTCCGATCGAACAACGCGAGAGCACAGAAGTCACCCGTATGAGCGGCCGTCTCGAAGACGGCAGCGTCGTCGAAGTTGACATAGCTTCACCCGGCAGCCCCGCTGCCAACTATGCGTTTGATGTAACACCGGCACGGTTGGTCACAGGCCTGATAACCGAGCGCGGCGTCTGCGAAGCCAGCACGGAAGGCCTGTTGAAACTGTTTCCCGAACGCCGCGGCGATTGAGAGACGGGGCTCACGTGTTACTTCAACACCAAAAGCCACAACTGATTTGCAAGGCCCACGCGATATCGAAGGAAAGCACGAACGATAGTGCCGGTTCCGAAATACCTGAATCAGAATCTTAACCTCTGCTGATTTCCCTAACATGTTGCCCTATAGTCATAATTCATAGATCAAAGCCGTCGGATCGTTGCTTTCACCAACCGCAGGCAAACACCCGTCAAGACTGTGTGTGGGGCCAGAACATCGCTCTGGCGCCCTTCGCACTTTGCATTAGGTTGTGAAATACGGTTGACTGACAGCCACAGCAGGGAGTGCGCTCATGTCCGAACCACACCGAATATACAATGCAACGGTTGCACTGCTGGATCGCAACATCGCTAACGGCCGCGGCGACAAGGTCGCGATCATAGATGATGCAGGCAGCTACACATATGCTGATCTCCAAACGCGAACCAACAAGGTTGCCAACGCGCTGAGCTCTCTGGGCATGGGGCAGGAAACGCGGGTCGCGCAAATCATGCTCGACACTGTCGACTTTCCTGCCGTGTTCCTCGGTGCCATTCGTGCCGGTGTGATCCCTGTTGCGCTCAACACGTTACTGACCGCCAACCAGTATCGCGACATACTCAAAGACAGCCGCGCCCGCGTGCTGTTTGTCTCTGCCGCACTGCTGCCGACTGTCGAACCGCTCCTGCAAGACCTTGATGACCTCCATCACGTGGTCGTCTCCAGCGGTGATGCCGGAAGCCACACGTCATTTGATGAACTCTGCAGTAGCCAACCAACAACCTTCCAGCCAACTGAAACCTGTATCGACGAGGTTGCCTTCTGGCTTTATTCATCCGGCTCGACCGGCATGCCAAAAGGTGTGATGCACCGCCACTCGAGCCTCATGTACACAGCAGAAACCTACGGCGCCAAAGTGCTCGGCATCAAAGAAAACGATGTCGTCTTCTCCGCTGCAAAACTGTTCTTTGCCTATGGACTTGGAAACTCCCTGAGCTTTCCCTTCTCTGTTGGGGCGACAACCGTGTTGATGGCAGAACGTCCAACACCGCAAAGTGTCATGCAGCGCCTCAAAGATCATAACCCCACGATCTTCTTCGGCGTACCGACGCTGTACGCAGCGCAGTTGCAGGCGCTTGAGACTGACGACTACGATTTATCGTCCGTGAAGAATTGCGTCTCCGCCGGTGAGCCACTGCCCGCCGATATTTTGCGGCGTTGGAAAGACAAGACGGGCCTCGACATTCTCGACGGCATCGGTACGACAGAAATCCTGCATATCTTCATCTCCAACCGTTCCGGTGCGATACGCCCGGGTACCAGCGGCCAGATCGTGCCGGGATACGAAGCGGAAATTCTCGACGAGAACGGCAACAAAGTGGCACCCGGTGAAACCGGAAATT
>JAJFHB010000397.1 GCA_021775795.1 Hyphomicrobiales bacterium
CGTCAGTCAGCCCTTTCCAAACGCCGCCTGCAGCTTCGACATCTGATCAGATACCGGGTTGTCGACGGGTTTCGGTTCGGGCGCTTCGCGATACAGCATGTCATCAAGATGCATGATGCGTTCATGCAGTCTTTGACTGCGTGAAATGAGATCAATCAAAGTGTCCGGCAGCCCGCGCATCGCATCGGCCCGCGGGGCAACTGCACCTTCGGCGAGGTTGATGCGGTATTTTTCATCCTGTGCCTCTCTGATAGTCATCTCACCATCCTTGACCGCCCGTTGCAAAAGCAACCACGAGGCGAGCTGCATAAGGCGTGTTGTCAGCCTCATGCTCTCGGTGGCGTAGGCCATTGCCGAGTTGCGGGCGAGATTGCGGGATTCTTCCCGACCGGGCCCATCCAGATAGGAAGCAGTGCTCTCTACCAGGCCCATACCCTCTTGAAAGATTTGGTTGAACAGATCCGATTGCGTGAATTTGGATCCGAAATCTACGGCTCCGTCCGGCGACGGAGTTGCGTCATTACTATTGATAAACTCAGACATCACTTACACAAGAACCCTTATACCCAGACCAGAAACACTGCCACCATTGGCAGAAGTCCAGCACATGCCCGACACAAGATCAATGCCCCTGAGCAACACGCGGACTTCACTAAGCTCACAAGCAACATCAATGCCATGCCGCCGCGCGATGCCCACCGCAGCTTCATTATCAGCGAGCGTGATTAACAGATGACGAACGGCAGGAGGGAGATGCGTTGAAAACGCACAAAAAAAAGGGAGCCGCAACAAGTGCGGCTCCAAGGTATAACAGGGAGGCGTCAAACAGAGTGGACAGGAGCCACTCAGAAAATCCAGATAACTGGATTACGCATGGTTAAAATAACGAAAAACTTCCTAACGAATAGTTAACGATCTCAATTTCTTGGTTTCCAACTTACAAATACTCTCGCCCGGATGTGCCAGTTCGCAACAAAATGCCATTTCTTCAGGCGGTTAGCGTAAACAGGGCGTTATAATACTAAGTTCGGAAAATAGCCTCTGCATCATCTTTTACTCGAAGCTTTGCATCGATCGCCTGACGAAATCTGTCAATTTCAACTTCAAGACAGGTGATTCGTTCCTTCAACTCTTCAACTGACAGAAGATCCAAGTCTTCACCAAGTTGGATCTCAGCGGTCTTCTTGCTTACAGCATCAGCGTCCTGTTCCATTGTGTATCACTCCCTGCTCGAGTGCTACATCACCCTGATGGACCAACCGATGATCCAACCGCAAATGTGTCACCCTGGGTCAATCCTCCCATAAATCATTGCGAGTTTGCGGCACTCCCTGTAGATCATCAAGCAGAATTGCAACCCCGAACAGCACCGAATACTGCCTCTGGAGGGCCTCATGTCTGCCGATCTGCCCGAGCAAATGACAGCTATCGAAATTACCGCACCCGGCGGGCCGGAAGTCCTGAAGGCACAGTCCATGCGGCGCCCTTATCCATCCGAAGGTGAACTGCTGATCGAAGTTGCCGCCGCCGGCATCAACCGGCCGGACATGCTGCAGCGGCAGGGTCTCTACCCACCACCACCCGGCGCCCCGGAAACGCCAGGGCTGGAGGTTGCGGGAACCATCGTTGTCCTTGGCAGGGGAACTTCCAGATACAAGGTGGGAGACAAGGTCTGTGCCCTCGTACCAGGCGGTGCCTATGCGCAATATTGCATCGCTGCAGAAGACAACACCCTGCCCGTCCCCGATGGTATTTCAATGACAGAAGCCGGTGGTATCCCGGAGACCTTCTTTACGGTTTGGACAAATGTTTTTCAGCGTGGCCGTCTTCAACCCGGCGAAACGCTTCTTGTCCATGGTGGCTCCAGCGGCATCGGCACAACGGCCATCATGCTTGCCAAGGCCTTCGGCGCGACCGTCTTCACAACTGCCGGTTCTGCTGAAAAGTGTCAGGCCTGTCTCGATCTTGGCGCCGACAGAGCAATCAATTACCTGGAAGAAGACTATGCCGATGTCGTACGCGCGGACACGAACAAAGCCGGTGCCAACGTAATACTGGACATGGTCGGCGGTGATTACATCGAACGAAACTTCAAGGCTGCAGCCGTTGACGGGCGCATCGTCAATATTGCGTTTCTGAACGGCCCGACAGCCGAAGTGAACTTTATGCCCTTGATGCTGAAGCGATTGACACTGACCGGCTCAACTCTGCGGGCGCGCAGTGTCTCTGAAAAGGCCATCATTGCCCGTGAACTTGAGGAAAAGGTCTGGCCGTTGCTTTCTGAGGGCAAACTGCGACCGATAATCGACAGTGAATTTGCCCTTCAAGATGCAGCCGCTGCCCACGCCCGTATGGAATCCAGCCAGCATATCGGCAAGATCATCCTGAAAACGTAAGCAAAATTCCATGTGAACTGCATAAAGTCGTTTGCAGTTCCTCCATTTACACCTATATAAGGCGCATCCCCGACAATTCGGATTAACCTTGAGTTATTGGCCCATAGGGCCAGTGTCTTGGAGAGTATGCAGCAATGGCCATCGGACTCCTCATGCCCAAAGCGACCGCCGTTTGGCTGGTCGAAAACACAGCGCTAACCTTTGATCAGATTGCGGACTTCTGCAATCTGCACCAGCTTGAGGTGAAGGGAATTGCAGACGGAGACGTTGCCCAGGGAATCCGCGGCATGGATCCGGTCGCAAGTGGCCAATTGACCCGCGATGAAATCGAACGCGGACAGAATGATGGCCGCTATCTTCTGAAGCTTTCAGAATCAAAAGTTGAGATCCCTGAAGTGAAGACCAAGAGGGGTCCCCGCTACACGCCGGTATCAAGGCGCCAGGATCGTCCCGACGCGATTTCATGGTTGCTGAGATTGCACCCTGAGCTCACGGACGGGCAGGTTATGAAGCTCGTGGGCACAACCAAGCCGACCATCCAGTCAATCCGCGACCGCACGCACTGGAACGCCCCCAATATTCAACCCAAGGACCCGGTGACGCTTGGATTATGCTCGCAACAACATCTTGATGCAGCGGTTCAAAAAGCAGCCGAACGTCTCGCCCGCGAGCGCGCAAAAATTGAGAAAGAAGCGATCAAGGCCGGCACCCTACTGCCGACCAAGGAAACCATTCAGGAAGATGCTGTTGTCGAAGAGGCACCAAGAAGCAATCTTGTGACGGCAAAGGCCATGGAAGAAGCCGAAGCGCAGGCCGCCGGCTCGCGCTCGGAAACGCCAAGTATTGCAGATGCCTTCTCGTCAACTCCCGGTTCTGTTGAGAATGACGAACCGGCTGAAGAAACCTACGATGCAGATTCTGTCTTCGCCAAGTTGAAAGACTTGAAAGTCGAGGATGAGAACGACGAGGCCGCGACAACAGACGAGCAGTAGGCGAGAGACCGGCGGCGGTAACTATCGGCACCAGACCGCCTCTTTTTCTCTTTTCTCGAAAACGGTCTAGTCGTTGACGGGTACCGTATAGTTCAGCGGCAGCCTTCCGCCATCTGCATATATGGTCTGGCCGGTTACGTATCCTGCATCTTCTGAAGCAAGAAAAGCTGCAATGGCAGCAATTTCGTCCGGCTCTCCAAGACGCCCCAGAGGCGTACGCGACATGATCCGTCGGCGCGCCTCGTCATTTGTCATGACATTTTTCAGCATCTCGGTGTTGATGCTTCCAGGCCCGATGGCATTCACGCGAATGCCATAGCGTGCAAGCGACAGGGCCATCGCCTTCGTAAGCTGATTAACGCCGCCCTTCGAGACAGTGTAGGGAACCTGATCAGCAATCGCGAAAACCGCCTGCACAGAAGACATGTTGATGATCGAACCAGGAACACCACCAGCTTCGATCTGCTCGACCATCTGACGAGCAACGGCCTGCCCCATCAAGAACACGCCCTTGAGATTCACTTTCAGAACGCGCTCAAAGTCTTCTTCTGAAATCTCGAGAAAATCACCGCCAACAATAATCGCTGCGTTGGAGACGAGAATGTCGATGCTTCCGTAGGCCTCTACAGTTTGCGCAACCAGATTGCGCACATCCAGCCGTTCGCCCACATCGCAGCCAATGAAACGGCAGTCCTGGCCTGACATTTCAAGCTCGCTGGCTGCAGCCGTCCCTTCGTCTTCATCAACATCCGAAATCACGACCCTGGCGCCTTCGGCGGCGAGCCGCCGGGCACACGCAAGGCCTATACCGCGAGCCGCGCCCGTCACGATGGCAACTTTACCAGCCAGTTTCATTGCTCTACCCCAGTCTTGGTTTTACACACTTGTCCGGCTTCAGGTCGCCAGGCCGGCATTTTTCAGCACTTCTGAAATTTCATCCAGAATGGCTGGATCATCAATGGTCGCGGGCGTGGTCCAGTCTTCGCCATCCGCAATCTTGCGTATCATGCCCCGCAAAATTTTGCCTGATCTGGTCTTGGGCAGCCGTGCAACAGTCAGGGCCAGTTTGAAGGACGCCACCGGTCCAATCTTCTCGCGCACCAACTGGACAACTTCCTTTTCGATCTCTCCCGGCTCGCGATTGACCCCTGCATTCAAAACGACGAAGCCTGCCGGGACCTGCCCCTTCAGCTTATCGGCGATGCCAACGACAGCGCATTCTGCCACATCCGGGTGACTTGCGAGCACTTCCTCCATACCACCGGTCGACAGCCTGTGCCCGGCGACGTTGATGATATCGTCGGTGCGGGCCATGATGTAGAGATAGCCGCCTTCGTCTTGATAACCTGCATCGGCCGTTTCATAAAATCCGGGGAACGCGCTCATATAGCTCTCCAGGAACCGCTCATGGTTCTGCCAGAGCGTCGGCAGACAGCCCGGAGGCAGGGGCAGCTTGACGCAAATGGCACCAATTGTCCCGTCAGCCACTTCGTTGCCGGTTTCATCCAGCACGCGTACATCATAGCCCGGCATGGCAACCGTCGGTGATCCATGTATGACGGGCAGTTGTCCAAGGCCCATAGGATTTGCCGCAATCGACCATCCGGTTTCTGTTTGCCACCA
>JAJFHB010000398.1 GCA_021775795.1 Hyphomicrobiales bacterium
GGTGGCGATCTTGGCGATCGTATGGCCCGGGTTCTGGCCGCGACCGCATACGGCGCCACGGTTATTGTCGGCAGTGATATTCCTGGCATCACAAAAACCGAGATCGCCGCCGCCTTTCAGGCTTTACGGGGTCATGATGCAGTTGTCGGGCCCGCGCCCGATGGCGGGTACTGGCTTATCGGCATGCGCCGGGAGGCTGTTTGCCGGGGATTGTTTGCCGATGTTCGCTGGTCGACACCCCATACCTTGAGCGATACGCTCGCAACCATGCCGAATTTGCGGGTCGCCCGTCTGCAGGCCAGAAGAGATGTGGACACCATCGACGACTTCAAGTCATGGCAGCGTGGCAAGTTGAACATTTAGTCCAGTCGACAGGAGTTTGAGCGTGAGTGATGTTGAAACTATCAGACCGCGACGGAGTTTTTTGTTTGCGCCCGCCACCAATCCCGACATGTTTTCGAAAGCCATTGCGGCAAAGCCGGATATTTTCTGTGTTGATATGGAAGACGCGGTTGCCCCGCAACACAAGGAAGATGCGCGGCAGGCGACACTGGACTGGTTCGAAGCGTTCGATAACAACACCGGAACGGAGCTCTGCTTACGCGTAAATGAGCTCCGCTCGATCGAGGGATTTGCCGATGTTCAGGCCCTCGTGAAACGAAGCCGCACTCCCGACGCCATCATGATGCCCAAGGTGAAGAGCCCGGATGACATCCGCATTGTCGACGAAATTTTCACCGCCGAAAGCTGCGCCATCCGTATTCAGGTCATCATCGAAACCAACGAAGGGCTCGAAGCCGTGCACGAGATTGCACGCGCCAGTGAGCGCGTTGATGCCATCCTGTTTGGCGGCATCGATATGTCAGCGGAGTTACGTGTTGATCCCACCTGGGAAGCCTTGCTCTATGCCCGCCAACGGCTTGTGCATGCGGCAGCCGGTGCCGGCATAGATGTGCTCGATGTTCCTTATCTTGACCTGGAAAACCTTCAGGGCCTCGGGCAGGAGGCATCGCGCTCAGCGGCAATTGGCATGACCGGCAAGGGTGCCATCCATCACAAACAGCTTGCGATAATCGAGGAATGCTTCAGCCCCAGCCCACGCCAAATCGAACATGCACGCCGCATTGTGAAGGCCTTTGAAGAAACCGACGGCGGGCAGGTCGTCATTGACGGTAGATCCATCGAAAAACCCGTGCTCCGAAAGATGCATCACATCCTGGCGGTTGCGGATTTTCAAAAGTAGGGCCTCAGGCTTCAAGCGGCAGGCATATGAGACCGCTTCGGAAGAAACGGTCTTCCTCGTTTCTTTGCTTGCAAATGCTGCAGCCGATGCGGCGTTGGCCATCATCGGAGATGACCATAAGCTCGTCATCCCTGCCGCCCGGTGATAGCAACATCGCTTCCACATACCAGGTGAGCGAAAAGCGCAAAACTTCGACGGGCGCACTCTTTCGTTTGCCGGACCAGGTGAACAAACGGAAATCTGCTTTCGCACCATAGGGGCCCGCCACAATCAAATAGCATTTCCGGTGGCTGCAATACGCAATGCTGCGAATGCCCAGGCCGTCCAGGTTCAGAAGAATGGGTTTTCCAAAGCGGCAGCGCTTGCCCTTGCGGACAACATCTGCCGGGTTTTTTAGCTTTGCGACAATGGCGCATCCGCCCCGAATCGGGTTGCGAAGCCCAATCAGCAGTTTGCCGCTGGGGGTTGCCGCCAGGCCCTCTATGGCAAGGCCGCCCTTTTCCTTTGGATTTTTCCTGGACGCTTTCCTGAGTTTCAGGCCGGCAAAACGTTTGTCGCCAAGGAGGTCGCTGAGAAGTTTCGTATAGGGCCTACCAATGAGGCGCACCCGTGGGGTTTCCCCCTGCACATCAAACTTTGTGGCAAAGAAACGGTAACGGTCGCCGTCGTCATTCCTATCGTGCGAGCCGATCCAGAATACCCGCTTTCCAAGTGTCGCGGCTGCCTCCAGATCCGCCTCATCGTTCTTCGTGAGGCCGAGTTCCTCCGTCAGGTTTACCTGCCCCAAAGGTGGCCCGTCCTCACTGGAATGATAAAGACGCAGAATGTTGTCCTCGTCATTCGCGAGCACGAACAGCCCTTCTCCAAGCGCCACGGCGGCGGACGCATCGCAAGTGCCATAATGAGCTCGAACACTGTGAGGTATGGTTCGCATGAGACGGTTCCCTGATTGCCTAACGACCACAACGAAGCACAGGCTTGCGTTGATGTGCGCAAGTTTTGATGAACATCAACTCTGAAACGGTCCGGTGACGGTTTTAGGGCGTTGAGCAAACTCTCTGAAACACCAGAGGTAGCATGGTTGCCACATTTTCGCGCCTGGGGCGCTCTCACGATTGGCCCGACACCACCCGACTCAAGACAGCGAGAGCTTCTGCAGCTCTTAGTTGGGCGATAGCTCTTGCGGCGCCCTTTAAATCCGGAATGCCCCACAGGCCATCATCAAACGAAACCGTCTTGACCGGCTCGCTTTTGCCAGATGCATCACCCGAGGTGTCCTGAGAACGCCTCAATCTGATGGAGCCGCCTCCATCGCTGCAGTCGATGCGTTCATAATGGGTAAGGTCCTGCGCCTTCAGAACTTTTACGGTGTAACCAATGCCAGCGGTGACGATAACAATTGACTTGTCGGTGATGGCATAAAAGGTCCGGGAGGCGCGCAGATAGGTGCGTATGGGCCCGCTTGTTTTCCAGCCGCTGATCGCAAGGATTATCGCACCACAGATCGTAAGAACCGGTACGTCAAATATTGCGTAGTTACCTTTGCCCCCGAGGCTGTACGTCCAGAAGAGACCAAAGGCCAGTCCTGCAAGGCCTGTCAGAAACTTGCGAGTTTCGATCCCGGCGGTGCGAATTGGGTCGGCCCGGCCCTTCCACAGTAGTGTCTCGCCCGGCTTAAGAACTTGCCGATCAACATAGTCGAGCACCACCTGAGCCCTTTCGTCGTTCATTCGCTGTATCTCCGGTATAGTATCAAAAATACAGAAATATTTGATACATACAACCTGGAAATGCAAAGTCTTGCGAGAGGCAATTTCGAAACTACCTGTCGAAATGCGCACCAAATCCGTGGTCATTCGGCGTAACCACGGCAGGGGCTGATACCACCGGTCTGAAAACAGCACCGGCTTTTGCAGCTCTTAAAGCTGCAATGGCTTTCGCAGGGCCGTGCTATTCTTGCATCCATGAGCACAGATACTACAGACACTCACACAGGTGGATGCCTTTGCGGCGCTGTCCGCTACGAAACATCGGGCACCCCTCATATCGTCGCGCACTGCCATTGCGAGGATTGCCAGCGCTTCGGCGGTGCCGGTCATTCAACGGGCGCAATGTTTTCTGAAGCCTGCGTTCAATATGACGGTGCCGTGGGCGAATATACGAAGCTGTCGGAGAACGGCAATCAGGTCACGAGAACATTTTGCGCCAAGTGCGGAAGCTCTCTTTTCGGCCGCAACAGTGGCATGCAGGGCTTCCTCACCATCAATCTTGGCACATTTGATGATTCATCACCTTTTGCCCCGCAGGTAACGGTGTTTGCGCGCAACCGGAAGGGCTGGGATGTGATGGACGAAAACCTGCCCGCATACGAAGCGCAACCGGCCTGGAAGCCAGATAGTGGGGACTAGTCTTTGATAGACAGGGCAGTTTGTTGCTGGTGCGGAATGGCGAGCCGGTGAACAGCGCCGCCTGTTCGGCCGTGCTGTTCTCCGGGTCAATCAGTTTGTTCAGCCTTCGGAATTGCTCGTGCAATCCTGCACACAATACTCACGGCTGGATTCACAGCCACTTGAGATTTGATATTCACAGTCATCACCACAATCTTCGATGCTGCCGGCATCACCCCGGTCAATCGCAGCCTGTGCCCGCGAAATGCACTGGGTCTTTTCCGTCTGACAATTGGCTGTGCACTGTTCCAGTGTTTCTGCGTGAGCGGGCAATGCCACGAACGCTGCTGCAGCCATCATAAACACTGCAAGTCCTGTAATTTTCATGTTGTTTCCCTAATTTGATGCCTTGGCGTCGGCCAATTTCGCGACGCTGCCCCTGACACTTCATTGTTCCCACTCTCGCGGGAATCATAGAAGTATCCAGAGCAGGAGCATAGGTCGTTTGTGTACTGACAAATAGTTACAAGCAAGACAGGATTCAGCTGGGGTTATGCCCTTCGAGGGCGCGGATTCAGAGAGCAGCAGCCGGAGACCACAAAAATGTCGCTGTCGATGAAATCTCTCAACTCTTGCATTCACGTTTCCATTCGTCCTATGACTGTCTGATTGATACGATATTTATCGCGGGTTTAGGTCAACTGGCCTCATGCCAGATCTCAGCCTTCCATACAATTGCAGTTGCCACGCGAAATCTGATCCGTGGGTGACATGGCTGAACAGGTAAGATCTTGACCAATCCAGCAACGGCTAACGCCACCATAAATGCGCGCGATCTCGCCCGCGACCTCGCTCCCTACCGTGCTCCCATCGAAGCCAGAAGCTTCTTCGAACTGGCGGTGACGCTTGTTCCGTTCTTCGCCTTCTGGTTTCTCATGTGGCTGTCACTGGATGTGGGATACTGGCTCACGCTGCTGCTGGCTGTGCCGACCGCTGCATTTCTTGTGCGGGTGTTCATGATCCAGCACGATTGCGGCCATGCCT
>JAJFHB010000399.1 GCA_021775795.1 Hyphomicrobiales bacterium
ACTGCTGCTTCCACTGTGTCTGGTTTGTGAAACGGTGTGCTTGCCATCAAACCTCTTCTACAGCTTCCGCCCTTTGGGCGAAGGCTTCTTCGAACTGCTTCGCTTTTCGCGCAGCAATTTTTTTCATCATACCAAGT
Organism: Hyphomicrobiales bacterium; assembly: GCA_021775795.1. Lineage (GTDB taxonomy): Bacteria > Pseudomonadota > Alphaproteobacteria > Rhizobiales > JAJFHB01 > JAJFHB01. Next base: position 138 of record JAJFHB010000399.1, read on the forward strand.
CCAAAGCGTCCCAACCTGCCCGTGACGGAGACATCGGACGAATAGTAAACCTCTGTTGCACCGGTGTCTTTTTCAGTCAAACGCATGACGTTCTGCGATTGCACAAGACTGGCACGAGAGCCTTCTTCACCACGGGAAACGGAGAGGATTTCTTCAGGTTCGAGTTCTTCCGTGATTTCAACTTCAATCAGGAAGTTTGCCTTGATTGGGCCGACCGACACCTCGACGGTGGCTTTGTATAGACTGTCTCCCAGATGCTCAATCGACCGGCACCCCGGCACACACAACATCATCTGCTCCGGGTCACGGATCAGCCGCCACACGTGCTCGCGCGGCGCGTCGACGTTGAAACGCTCTTCTAGGTACACGAGTTGTACTCCGTCAAACGATCTTCACCCGCTCGACGATCATTTTTGGATCTACGATCTTGCCGCGCTCAACAACGGTCTGATTATCAAGGGTAATGGTGCAATCACGCATCGGCACATCATAATGGCCGCGGGTTGTCCGCTTGCCGCCGCCTTGAGAATTCGGCCCCGTGGAAAACAGGAAATTGCCAGGGAATGTGCGCGCTGCGGCCCTGCTGCGTTCCGGTTCATCGCCGTTCAGGGCGATGCCGTACCAAAGTGCCTGAGGATTGAGCCCCCAACCCAGATGCGAAATCGCATAGGGGTCCATGTCGTCTTCGCTTTCCTTGTTACCGTCGAGCCAGTCTGTCATGAGCTTCGCATCAAGGCCGCCTTCAACCTTGCGAATGAAACCATCGCGAATTTCGAGACGCACCTCGTCCTGCACATAGCGGCAGTAAGGAAGGATCACGATATCACCGGGAGACATAATGACAGTGCCGTTGGCAGAACCTTCATTTGGAAATGTATGGATGTGCCCACCGCCCCAATGATCAAAGTGTCCGGGCTCATCTGCGCGGCCCCATTGGGTCATCACCGGATACTCTCCACGGGTGTAGGTCAGATCTGTGCCGGCATCCGAAGTCACCCGGACCTCTTGTGTTTTTCCGTATAGCTCGTGCGCATACTGGCAGGCTTCCTTGAGACCCGGCGGCGACATGAGTTGTTCTAGGTCATCGGGCGCATCGATGATCATCAACACGCGCACACCTGCATCCATGACTTCTTTCAGCCAGCGCGTAAACAGGGGCACATGGAAGATGACAATGATATCGGCGGCCCGGACAGCTTCGATGGTTCCCTTGCACTGCCCAACAGTTGCAACACCCACTTTTGACCATGAGGGAATGGAGTTCACACACATCTCATAGATATCGGCACCAAGGTCATCAGCTGCAGCAAAAGCTGACTGCAGATACTCGCGCCGCGTCGAAAGATCCGAAACACAGCAGATAGTTTCGCCAGCACTAACCTTGCAGAGCTCAAACTGACGCCGATAAAGCGCTGTCAACTTGCCGGGGTTTAATTCCTGAACGCGAATAGCCGCTGCGTGCATGTGTTCCTCCCAAACGATGTGCCCGTGCCTCTTCTGTTCCCGAGGGTGACACGGCTGCCATTGCGAGAGACCAGTTTGTGGCCTCCAAATTAATAACGATTATCATTCGCTATTGAGTTGGATGTCAAGATACTTGGGGTTTTTGCAACAGCAGCATCACCATCATGTCAACAATTCGATCAATGCGTTTCGATGTTCCATGAAACTTCTGGTTCATTGCAAAACCGTCAAACGCCATGAAACTGACATGCGCCAGGCACGCTTCAGCATTCACATCGAGGCGCTCATCCGGCAGGCAGGTTTCGAGAAGATCTGTGACCTTTTGCTCCGCCCACTGCAGCAGGTCACGGGAGTATCCATCTTCCAGTGATGCGGTCGACAATGCCTGCATGAGGTTGTTTACGTAGCCATTTTCTTCAGCCGGTATGTCACGCCAAAGGGCGGTAAATATAGCTCTCAGGCGTTCTTCAGGATCCTGTATTTCCAAGGCATCCCGCTCAAGTTTTTCCACTCGCTTCCGTATCCACGGATCGTAGAGCGCAAACTGAATTTCAAATTTCGATGAAAAGTAAGAGTAGATGTTTGCGGGAGAAACGCCGGCACGTCGGGCAATCGCGGCCACGGTCGTGCCATGGTAACCATTCTCCCGAAACTGACTGTCAGCCGCATCAAGAATGGCGTCCCTCACCTCGACTTTCTTTGTTTGCGCCACGCTTCTAACCCTTTGTGGAAATCCGACACTGCACACGTTTTATGCACAGCGTCTTTCTCGGTGATAATGGACGGATTGGCAAAGGCAGGTCAATTCACGACAAACGTTTGCGCGAAACTACGAAAGCAAGGCCAGAGCAAACAGGACCACCACAGAGGCCGCTACGCCCAAACCTGTGTTCTTGCCCGTGGCGTAAAAAGCCAAAACACCAGCCGCGATCGCCGCAACGCGCATTTCGAGTCCAGTAGAGGCAAGAATAGCGTTCGGCGACAGCACGATGCCCGCCACAAGCGCTGCCACAATGGCGGTGGCGACACAGCGCACCCACATGAGCAACTCGCCTTCCGGATCGACACGCTCGGACATCCAAACACCCATGAACCTCCAAACGTAAGTGGTGAGTCCGCCGCCAATGAGGATGAGCAAGATGGGATAGAAGCTGTTGCTCATTTGCTTCTCTTCCGCCCGGCCCTGCCGATCAGATAGGCAATTGTACAGCCAATGAGCCCGCCGGCAAGGAGGTCAAACTCCGGATAGTATTGGTGACACAGAGGCCCGATCAACGCACCGGCGGCGATGGCGATATAGTCCATACGGAACTTGGCATTCGCAAATAGCGAGATAAAGAAAAACGATGGCGTCAGAAATACAAGGCAGGCAGCCAGCAGCGGCGGCAGTGATTGCGCCAGATGATAGCCGATCGACGTCATGACGAGCATCGAGCTCATGAGTGCCAGGCCAAGGCCCGTCAGCCACGGCAGACGCTGCGGTCTGTCGACTTCGTCTATGCCATCTTCGGCAATCCGCCAGATTGTGACGGCGACGAAATGGCTCAAAGCATAGAGCGGCCATCGTCGTGCACCCTCAAGGCGCACTTTAGACATCACCAGCACGACCATTGGAAGAAGACGCACAGCGGTCAGGGTCACTGCAAGCGCCATTGCCAGTAAATTGGCACCGCTTGCCAGCATGTCGAGAGCCACGACCTGCCCTGGCAAAGCCCAAATAAAGACTGTGGTGGCGAGCCCCGGCAGCAACCCTACCTCGAGGCTTCGTACCAGGGCGCCAAAGCCCAAGAATGAGGCGGCCATGACCAGTCCGGCAACGCTCAACGATGCACGGGCACCCCTGGGAAGTGCCGACCAATCATACATAATTCATTCCGCAGTGGAGTGACGCTCAGTCGGCACCAATTTGAAAACTGATGTCGCCATCCGCGTCGGGCGTAAATATCAGTGGCACGTGTTTTATGCCCTGACAAGTATACACGACCCAGACCTCGCGCCATGCTCCAGCCGGTGCGCTGTCCCATTCCTGGTCGACTTCTCCTGCAAGGATGCGGGCGTAGTCGGTACTGTCGCAACCTTCCTGCCACGACCTCTCGCTTTCGCGGGACCTGAGTGCTTCCAGGGCTGTGTGCTGAAGGACGGGTTCGGTGCGGGTATCTCCCGGCAGTTGCACATGGAAGACCGGCTCACCGTCGAAGTATGATGCGAATACCATGCGCTGATAGGTTCTGTCGCAGCCTTCGACATCAACGACTTCCATCCATTGCACATCCGCGACGTCTTCCGTGCCCGGTAGCGCCACAGGCTCGCTGACGACCCAGGTTCGTTGCCGCGCAACCGGTTCTGCGTCCGTGCAGCC
>JAJFHB010000400.1 GCA_021775795.1 Hyphomicrobiales bacterium
CCTGATGCACAATCGGTGTTCGAAGCAAATGCGGCCAACCATTTGCAGGAAGTATCAAAACTTGCAACCTACGCAGCAACCGCAGTTTCCTCGATACCGCCCGACAACCGCGTTCTGCTGACCGCTCATGACGCCTTCAAATATTTCGGAGCAGCCTTCGAAATTGAAGTCATTGGCATTCAGGGCATCTCCACCGAAAGCGAGGCGGGATTGAACCGCGTTGCCGAAGTTGTGGACCTGATGGTGACACGTGACATTGGCGCCGTTTTCGTCGAAACTTCCGTTTCGGACAGGAACATACGCGCCATTATTGAAGGGGCGCAGGCACGCGGTCACGACCTTCAGATTGGTGGCGAACTGTTCTCAGACGCCATGGGCCAGGACGGCACTTATGAGGGCACATACATCGGCATGATTGATCACAATGTCACCACCATAACCCGCGCGCTTGGCGGCTCGGCCCCGGAAACCGGAATGTCGAACCTTCTGACCGTGACACACTAGAACAGGCGTTTAGGCAAATGAATTCCGCAGCACTGGAACTCGCAGCAAGAGACGGCGAAACGCTCACTCCCCCTGTGACCGAAAGCCCGCTTTCTGTCAGAGGCATGACCGTATCCTATGGTGAAAAGGCAGCAGTGTTTTCGTTTGACCTGAGCATCCCTGCAGGCTCCATGGTTGCCATCGTCGGTCCCAATGGCGCCGGCAAGTCCACACTTATAAAAGCCGCACTTGGAGCGGTGCCGAAACTGTCCGGCGCTGTGGCGTCCTTCGGCCAGGACGTCGACGCCGTGCGCCATCGCATAGCCTATGTGCCGCAAAGGGCAAGCGTCGACTGGGACTTCCCAGCCCGGGTGATCGATGTTGTGATGATGGGTCTCTACCGTGACCTCGGCCTCCTGGGGTTTGCCCGGAAGCGGCATCGCGATCAGGCAATTGCCTGCCTCAAGCGTGTCGGCATGGATGAATTTTCAACGCGGCAGATTGGTCAGCTTTCCGGCGGACAGCAGCAGCGCGTTTTTCTCGCCCGCGCCCTTGCACAGAATGCGGACCTTTATCTTCTCGATGAGCCTTTCGCTGGCGTCGATGCAGCGACCGAACGCACAACCATCGATGTCCTCAAATCCTTGAAGGCCGAAGGCCGCACCATTGTTTGTGTGCACCATGACCTGACAACGGTCACGGAGTATTTCGACCACGTGGTGTTGATGAACATCCGCAAGATTGCGGACGGGCCGGTTGAAGAGGTCTTTACTGCTGACAATCTGCAGGCAACCTACGGCGGTCGGCTGGCGACAGCGCAGATCGATCAACTCCACCTCGCGTCCACCTGAGCACAACGCACGTGGACGCTCTGTTCCAGGCGCTTTTACTACAGTCCGGCTACAATGCAGCACTCGTTGCCGTTGGCGCGACATTCCTTGGCATTGCCGCTGGAAGCGTTGGAACTTTCATGTTTCTGCGCAAGCGTGCACTCGTCAGCGACGCTGTCGCCCATGCCACACTACCCGGTGTCGGGCTTGCCTTCATCATCATGGTTCTTCTTGGCGGAGACGGTCGAAATCTCGCTGGCCTGCTAATCGGTTCTGCTCTTTCCTCCCTGCTGGGACTGTTTCTGATTGAGTGGATTGTCCGCCGAACTCGCCTTTATGAAGATTCCGCAATCGGGGCCGTGCTCTCGGTTTTCTTCGGCTTCGGCATTGTGCTGTTGACCGTCATCCAAACCATGTCTGCCGGGCGCCAGGCGGGCCTGCAGAGCTTTCTTCTTGGTTCGACTGCCGGCATGCTCTTTGTCGATGCCGTCATAATTGCGGTCGGCGGTGTTGTCGCTCTCGGCCTCATCTTTTTGCTTCGGAGACCCATGACTGTTGTCGCCTTCGATGCGGATTTCGCAGCTTCTTCCGGCCTGAACGTGCGGCGCACGGATCTTTTGATGATGGGGTTGGTGATGGCCGTGACGGTGATCGGCCTCAAACTTGTGGGCCTGATCCTGATTGTTGCGCTTTTGATCATACCGCCGGTTACCGGCCGCTTCTGGACGGAGCGCACCGACCGCCTCATGCTCATTGCCGGTGGCACGGGCGGATTGGCAGGATATGTCGGCGCATCACTCTCTGCAGCTTACCCAGCCCTCCCAACCGGCCCGGTGATCGTGCTCCTTTGCTTTGGGATGTTTGCCGTCTCGCTGCTTCTCGCTCCGCAAAGGGGGGTGCTTGCGGCGTTGCTGCGCCGCCGTCGTTTTCAGATTCGTGTTCACTATCGGCAAGGCTTGCTGGCCCTGGCGCGCGGCGAGCCCATCTATGACAGGCTGACCATATCGGTTCTCAAAAAAGATGGATTGATCCGGGCGGACGGGGTCGCCACGGAAGCCGGGCGCGCGCAGGCGGCCAAGGCTTTGCGTGACGAAACACGCTGGGACATTGCAAGGCAGATCCACCAGGATGAGGCCTTGTCTGCACGCTACGACGGGTTGACGCAAATTGAAGACGTCCTCACCCTCGACGAAATTGCCGAGATCGACCGACGCATCGGCCCACCGGTGGGAGTACCGGCCTGATGTCATCCGAATTCGTGCAGCTCTCACTGACACCACTGTTGATCGGCATCTTTGCCGCGATCGCCTGTGCCCTGCCGGGAAACTTCCTGGTGTTGCGGCGCCAGGCCCTCATCGGTGATGCCATCAGCCACGTTGTGTTACCCGGCATCGTCGTTTCCTTTCTTGTCACCCGAAGTGTTTCAACCTGGCCAATGATGGTGGGCGCGGCCTGTGCTGCCCTGCTGGCCGTCGGGCTCATCGAACTCATCAGACGGTTGGGGCGCATTGAGCCGGGCGCCGCGATGGGTGTCGTCTTTACCTCAATGTTCGCCGGCGGTGTCTTGTTGCTGGAACAAAGCGACACAAGCACAGTGCATCTGGATGTCGAACACGCTCTTTATGGAAACCTTGAAAGCCTCATATGGTTTGCAGCAGACGATTGGCACTCGTTGCTCGACTGGAAGGCTTTGTCGGCGTTGCCGCCTGAGCTGTTCAGGATCGCCATTGTTGCCGTATTGATCACCTTGTTCATAATCATTCTGTGGCGGCCACTGAAGATATCAACGTTCGATGAGGGCTTCGCCAACGCCATTGGCATGAGAACTCAACTCCTCGGCTTTGCATTGGTGGTGGCAACGGCAATTGCCGCTGTTGCAGCTTTTGATGCCGTCGGCGCTATCATCGTGATTGCCATGTTCATCTGTCCGCCAGCTGCGGCGCGGCTGATGACCAACAGGCTTGAAACACAAATTTTCTGGAGCGTATTCTTCGCCACGGCATCCGCCGTCGTCGGCTACGTTGCTGCGGGCTATGGGCCCCTGTGGCTGGGTGCGGACAATGCCGTAAGTGCAGCAGGAATGATCGCAACAGTTTCAGGGTTGATCCTCGCGGCGGCCTGCTGCTTTGGGCCCCATCGGACGCGCACATCTGCGCCCTTGGCTTCGGGCGACCAATAGAGCAAGGTGAACTGATTTCTCTTCAGGGCGACGGCTGCCCTTTCAAGCATCCGCGCCGGGAGCATTCATTACCTTGACCGATCCGCTAAAATGCATCGTGACCACCACGATCAATCCACCCACAAAAGCCATTCAGCGTTTCGATGCATTTCCAGATTGGACATTGATTGTTGTCGGTGACGAGCGGACGCCGGACGATTACAGGCTCGATAACGGCATCTATCTGACGCCCGCCGAGCAGGAAAAACTTGCCCCGGAGTTATCCAGGCTTCTTGGCTGGAACTGCATTCAGCGGCGCAACCTGGGTTTCATTCTCGCGCTCGACATGGGGGCTGACATCATCGCAACTGTGGATGATGACAACATTCCCTACCCCGCCTGGGGCTCAGATCTCATGGTTGGGAATACACTGGAGCTGCTGACGTATGAGGCACCCAACGGCTGCTTTGATCCCATCGGTGCAACCGAGCATGGACACTTGTGGCACCGGGGCTATCCCCTGCAACTTCTGACATCCCGCGACTATGGGCAATCTGGAACGACAGCAAGACGTGTCGACGTCCAGGCCGACTTCTGGGATGGTGATCCTGATGTTGATGCGATCTGCCGAATGGAACATGCACCGGATGTGAGTTTCAGAACCGAAGGTTTCCCGTTTGCTTCCAGCTCCATTTCCCCTTTCAACTCTCAGAACACTTTCCTGACGGCGGAAGCGCTGTCCCGCTATTTCATGGTCCCCGGTATCGGCCGCATGGACGACATCTGGGCCAGTTATCACTTACAGCACCTCGGATACCAGGTCGCCTACGGCAGCGCCACGGTTCGTCAGGAACGCAACGCCCACGATCTCACCCAGGACTTCAAGCTTGAAGTTCCAGGTTACGAACGCGCCGCGGAAATAGTAGCTAGCATCAATGCCGGCACCTATGACCAC
>JAJFHB010000005.1 GCA_021775795.1 Hyphomicrobiales bacterium
GCCAGCGTTAGGTTGAGCTTGTCATTTACGGATCTGATTGCAGCACGGGCCAGATCAGGGAATTCTTCCGCCACCTTGTAGAAGAGGTTTCGCGTTATCTTCACCAACTCGGTGTCACCCTTTGCCCGGGCCATACCGCGATACGGTACATTGGCAAACATCGTCTGTTCTGCGACCAGCGCACCCTTTGAAACATTTAGAGCGACATCATGAGCTCCGGCATTGCGCAAAAGTTCAAGCTCTCCGCTGACGACAACAAAAGCAGCATCGCCCGCATCACCATCGCGAAACAATAGCTCGCCATCATCAAGCGAAACGCGCTCCATGGCAAAGGCAAGCACGTTGAGTTGAGATTCGTCGACCTTGGAAAAAAGCGGAATCGCTTTGAGCAGGGCAACGTCGTCCTTGATGCTCATTCAGATCCCCATCAGCCCCAGCTTGCGCGGTTGACCCGCACCACGCCCCTCATCCTTCCGTAATATACGGGTGGCTTTTCGATTATAGCAGCTTGGCGCCGCAATCCAGCAGAAGATTTTGCAGTCCCGACAAAAGCAAGAATCGAGACCGCAAGACGGATTTAGCAATAACCCCCGCTTCTCGTAGGTTTTCCAACACAACACCGGCTTCCATTCAGGGAACCAGTTTGTACCCGCCGGTTTCAGTTACAAGAATTTCAGCGTTTGAAGGATCGCGCTCAATCTTCTGACGCAAGCGATAAATGTGTGTCTCAAGCGTATGGGTGGTCACGCCGGAATTGTAGCCCCAGACTTCATGCAAAAGCACATCCCGGCCGACAACCTGTTCTCCGGCGCGATAAAGATACTTGAGGATGGCTGTTTCCTTTTCGGTCAGACGTATTTTTGTCTGATCCTCAGCCGTCAAAGTTTTGGCTGATGGCCTGAAGGTATAGGGCCCCACCGTGAACACCGCGTCTTCACTTTGCTCGTGCTGGCGCAAATGCGCACGCAGACGCGCGAGCAGGACACCAAAGCGGAAGGGCTTCGTCACATAATCGTTCGCCCCTGCATCCAGCCCCAGGATCGTGTCCGAATCTGAATCCTGCGCCGTCAGCATGATGATCGGGCTTTTCAGACCGTTTCTCCGCATGAGCTTGCACGCCTCGCGGCCGTCCATATCCGGCAGACCGACATCCAGAAGCACAAGGTCATAGTGTTCACCTTTTACCGAACTTATGCCATCGGAGGCGTTTGCCACGGCATTCACGACAAATTCGTCGTGCAGCGCAAATTGTTCAACCAGCGAATCCCGTAAAGTATCGTCGTCATCAATCAACATTATTTTTTTGGCAGTGCTCATTATTCTCGCCCACTTTCAATCAGATCAATCAATGCGTACACACTTAAGAAGGTCTCATGGCGCATTCAAGAAACAGTGACCCGTCAATTGTTGTTGACAATTTGGTGATAAGTTCGTGCGCGGATGAATAGCATAGCGCAGTTACGGCGACTTTGGTCTGAATGTTGGGTAACTGAGAAAAACAACACGACTACAAGGAGTTGACGGGCATGCACCGCCCCGCGACCTTCAGGGTCAGCCAATCACCGGGCTGTGTTCACAAAGGCCTGCTTGAATTTGGCAATAGAGCCTATCAGTGCGCACTGGGACGTTCTGGTGTTTCTCAAATCAAGCGGGAAGGCGACGGTGCAACGCCGGCTGGCACCTGGAAACTTCGATGTCTCTACTACCGGCCTGATCGTGGCGACAGGCCGAGGACTTTGCTGCCCTGTTTGCCGCTTAAGCCGGATGACGGCTGGTGTGACGATCCATCGAGCAGCTTTTATAACCGCCCCGTATCACTTCCTTTTGCAGCTTCAACCGAACATATGTGGCGCGAGGATGAGCTGTATGATCTTGTCGCCGTACTGGGCCACAATGATGCTCCGGCCATCCCCGGTCGCGGCAGCTGCATATTTCTTCATGTGGCGAGGCCGGATTATTCCCCCACGGAAGGCTGTGTTGCCTTACATCGCCGCGACCTGCTTCAGATCTTCGCCGTAAGTGATAACAACTCTGCACTCCTGATTGTCCGCTAAGGTCAATCAGTGCGCCGGACGTGTTCCGAAAATTGCAGAGCCAACCCGTACATGTGTCGCGCCGAAGGCTATGGCCGTTTCAAAATCAGCGCTCATTCCCATGCTCAGATTTGTAATACCGTTTCGCTCTGCGATCTTTGCCAGCAAGGCAAAGTGCAATGAGGGTTCTTCATCGAACGGCGGTATGCACATCAGACCCGAAACAGGTAGTTCAAGATCATCTCGACATTGCGAAATGAAGGCATCTGCCTCGGCAGGAAAAATACCGGCCTTTTGTTCTTCTTCGCCGGTGTTCACCTGAATGAACAGTTCTGGCTCCTGACCGCCTGCGTTCAATTCTTTGGCAATGGCACGGGCGAGCTTCAATCTGTCTACGGTTTCGATACAACTGAACAGCCGTAAGGCATCGCGTACTTTGTTGGTTTGCAAGGGACCAATTAGGTGCAGGCGGACGCCCTCAAATGTATCTTTTAAAGCAGGCCATTTGTCTCTTGCTTCCTGAACGCGGTTCTCACCGAAAACCCGGTGGCCGGCTTCCAGTGCGGGTACGATGGCTTCTGCACCAAAGGTTTTAGACACGGCAACAAGGTTGACTTCAGAGGGGGAACGGCCTGCCTGTTGGGCTGCCGATTCAATCTGCGCTGTCACTTCAAAAAGTCGCGTCACCGTTTCCGACCCGGACATGTTTGCAATCTCTCCCTTGAAAGCCCAAAAAGAGTATGAAATTCGGGCTTATCCGAACCCGTATCACTCAGTCATAGCGTTCTTGCAGGCGGTTGCAAGTCCGTGTAAGTGCATGATCGCGGGACACCTTTATCTCTTCTGTCTCGCAATACAGACATGGAGCTCAATATGGAGCGTTACAATCACCGTGAGACGGAAGCGCGCTGGCAGCAAGTCTGGGCCGAGCGCGAGACATTTCGGGCTGAAGAAGACCCCTCCAGGGCCAAATATTATGTCCTCGAAATGTTTCCTTATCCCTCCGGTCGCATCCATATGGGCCACGTCCGCAATTACACGATGGGCGATGTCGTAGCCCGCTACAAGGCAGCACGGGGTTTTAACGTCCTGCACCCCATGGGCTGGGATGCATTTGGCATGCCGGCGGAAAATGCCGCCATGGAAAACAACGTCCATCCTGCAGCCTGGACCTATGAAAACATCGACACCATGCGGACGCAGTTGAAGTCCATGGGACTGTCGTTGGACTGGAGTCGTGAGTTCGCAACCTGTGACCCTGAATACTACCAGCAGGAACAAAGTATGTTCCTGGATTTCCTCGAGGCCGGCCTGGTCTACCGGAAAAATTCCAAGGTGAACTGGGACCCGGTAGACCACACTGTACTGGCAAACGAGCAGGTCATTGACGGTCGCGGCTGGCGTTCAGGCGCTTTGGTCGAACAGCGCGAGCTGACCCAGTGGTTTTTCAAAATTAGCGAGTATTCGGACGATCTTTTGACAGCCCTTGAGGGCCTGGATCAATGGCCCGACAAGGTTCGGCTCATGCAGCGCAACTGGATTGGACGGTCCGAAGGCGTGCGGATGCGGTTTGAACTGGCGGACCAGCCTGACTTTGTTGCCGACAAGGACCTTGAGCTTTTCACCACCCGCCATGACACGCTGTTCGGGGCAAGTTTTTGCGCCATGTCGATCGAGCATCCCCTGAGCGCTCAATTGGCAGCTGAGGATACAGCTCTTCAGGCTTTCATCGAAGATTGCCGCAAGGTTGGGACCAGCCAGGAAGACATCGAACGGGCCGAAAAGAAGGGCTACGACACCGGACTGAAGGCCCGGCATCCCTTCAATCGAGACCTGCTGTTACCGGTCTTTGTGGCTAATTTTGTTCTGATGGATTACGGCACGGGAGCAATTTTTGGTTGTCCTGCTCACGACCAGCGCGACCTGGATTTTGCACGGAAGTACAAACTCAATGTCCTGCCCGTTGTTGTGCCTGCAGACGAGAATGTTGCCGACTTTGTAATTGGTGAGGAAGCCTATGTCGGTGAGGGTCTGCTGGCGAACTCCGGATTTCTGGATGGTTTGGACGTTGAAACAGCAAAGGACCAGGCTGCGCAAAGGCTTGAATTAACAGACCTGTTTGGCGCCCCTCAGGGCGAGCGGACCGTCAATTACCGCCTGCGAGACTGGGGTGTCTCACGGCAACGGTATTGGGGTTGTCCCATACCCGTCGTTCACTGCAAGAAGTGCGGTGTTGTCCCGGTTCCCAAGAGTGACCTGCCTGTCAAATTGCCCGAAGACGTGAGCTTTGATCAGCCCGGCAATCCTTTGCAACGACATCCATCATGGAAACATGTTTCCTGTCCCACCTGTGGCGCCGATGCCGAACGTGAGACGGATACGTTTGATACATTTGTCGATTCGTCCTGGTATTTCGCCAGGTTCTGCTCGCCACGGTCGGCAGATCCGGTTGACCGCGCTGCCGTCGACTACTGGCTTCCGGTTGATCAGTATATTGGTGGAGTTGAGCACGCCATTTTGCATCTCCTGTATTCAAGATTCTTTATGCGTGCAATGCACCGCACGGGCCATGTCGCAATTGATGAACCATTTGAAGGCATGTTTACTCAAGGGATGGTCAACCACGAAACCTACAGGGCGAAAGCCGGCAACTGGTTGAGCCCGGCTGAGGTGAGCATTGTTGACGAAGCAGGCGCACGAAAGGCTGTTTCGCTTCTGAACAGTGAGCCGGTACAGATCGGTTCGATTGAGAAGATGTCAAAGTCCCGGCGTAACACCATCGATCCCACAGATATTCTTGAAACATACGGAGCAGATACTGCCCGTTGGTTCATGCTCTCCGATTCACCGCCAGAACGCGACGTTATCTGGACAGAGGCAGGGGTTGAAGGTGCCCATCGCTTTGTCCAGCGGATCTGGCGGTTGGTCACCGAATCGATTGCTCATCTCCCCGCTGATGCAGGGTGGGAAACGCTACTTGGTAATGTCAGCGATGCTAGCCTTGACTTACGCAAGGCATCTCACAAGGCGCTCAAGGAAGTCGGCAACGATATTGATAATCTGCGTTTTAACCGAGCGGTTGCCCGCATTTACGAGCTGACAAATGCTTTGGCCGCATTTATGCCAGCAAATAACGCTACTGACCTCATGCCCGCGGATAAGGCGGCTTTGGCAGAAGCCTGCTCAATTCTTGTTCACCTGGTTGGACCTATGATGCCGCACCTTGGTGAAGAGTGCTGGGAGAAGCTGGGACTTGACGGTATACTTGCCGATCAACCCTGGCCAACGTTTGATCCAGCGCTTCTGGTTGAAGACACGGTAACGATAGCAGTACAGATTAACGGCAAACGTCGAGATGAACTGACAATCTCGCGACAATCGTCTAAAGAAGAGGTTGAAGCAGCGGCGCTGCAGTTGGATAATGTGGTTCGCGCACTGGGCTCAATGCAGGTGCGCAAGGTGATTGTGGTTCCTGAAAGAATTGTCAATGTGGTCGCGACATAGCATCATGGGTCAGTTAAGGCATCCACTTGCAGGAGTTGCAGGGCTCGTTGTAGCGGCTTTTCTGGTTTCCGGCTGCTCGTTTACGCCGCTCTATGGTGTCGGCAGCAACGGCGTGCAGGTCGCAGATGAACTGGCAAACGTTTATGTCATCGAAAAAGACATCAGGCTGGAGCAGCTGATCAGAAATAATCTGATCACCAACATGTCGCCTCCAGGCAGCGCACAGGGCACGAGGTACACTCTCGACTTTCAATCAAACGCCGGCAATTTCGGGCTTGTTCTGGAACGTAACACGGACGTTTCCCGGCGGTTGTATCGTCTCGATGTCAAATACACGCTCACGGACAATCAATCCGGTGAAGTTGTTCACGAGGGTCGGACTTTCTCACATGTCGCCTATGACCGCTTAACTTCTGAATTTTCCAACATTCAGGCCCAGATCAATGCCGAAGAGCGGGCAGCGACTGAGGTTGGTGAGGACATCACGACGCGTATCGCAGCCCACTTCTCCAACAGCTGAACTTGCTGTAGGGACGGCCGGTGACCGCGCTAAAAACATCACAGATAGACAGTTTTCTCCGTGCTCCTGATCCAGCTTGTCGAGCCGTTCTGATCTACGGCCCGGATCGGGGTGGTGTATCAGAACGCACACGCACCCTCATAAGACACTTTGCCGGTTCGCTTGATGATCCTTTCACCCTCGCTCGCATGGAGGATGAGGCTCTCAGCGATGATCCTGGTCTGCTTGAAGATGAGGCCCGTTCCATACCCATGATGGGGGGCCAGCGAACCGTTTGGATATCTAGTGGCTCAACCGCAACGGCTTCGGCTGTCGAACGCTACATGCAGAACCCCTCGGTTGACGCCATTGTCATTGTCGAGGCGGGAAACCTGCAGAAATCAGCAAAGCTCCGCCAGATTTTTGAAAAATCCAAACTGGCCGTCGCCCTGCCCTGTTACAGCGACACCGCCCGTGATCTCGACAGCCTGATTGATGCACAATTGCGGCAGCTTAACCTGGCAATATCACCGCCGGCGCGCCAGCGCCTTATTGAGGTTCTTGGCGCCGATCGCAGATTGACGTTGAGCGAAATTGAAAAGCTGGGACTTTATTGTCTTGGCCAGGAGAAAATTGAAGCCGAAGACGTGGATGCAGTGTGCGGCGATGCAGCTGCACTTGAGGTGGATGATCTGATCGACGCCACATTCGAGGGTGATCTGCCGCGCCTCGATCTGACCTTTTATCGGCTGATGCGCGCTGGAACAGCCCCGCAAATGCTGATTTCTATGTTTTTCTCACACATCTCGAGGTTGCAAAAACTGCAACTGGAGATAGAAAACGGAAGTAACGCTGATACAGCACTTACCCGGGCTCGCCCACCGGTCCATTTTTCGAGAAAGACAGCCTTCAAACGACAGTTGTCCCTGTGGTCTCTTCCTGCCCTCG
>JAJFHB010000041.1 GCA_021775795.1 Hyphomicrobiales bacterium
GCAAGGTGCATGATCGGCTACTCTATGTCGAGCCGGCTGAAGCACGCCCGTCCCAGGGGCTACCAGAAGAATCGAAAGAAGCTGCTGCTATTGGCACTTAGCGGAAGCAAGCCCACTCCCCTGTCAACGTCCGCTTCTCCCAATAGCTGACGTCAGCAATAGCTTCGCCCGCGCCGCATGCTGAGGTGGAAATCAACCCGCATGGTCCAGAAATTCAACTAACCGAATTGGTGAAAATGTTGAAATGCTCTAGGCAGCAGCCAACCGGTCGATGATCCGGCGCGGGATCATCAGATCAGCCAGCGCTTGATGCAGGTTTTCCTCAAACTCATCCGGCGACGAGTCGAACGAACCCAGGCTCATGAAATCGTGTTGCGGTTCCAACACCAAAAACAGGCGTTCGCCGTCGAAGGCCGCCGCTAGATAGCGCTCCTCACCGTGCTGCTGGCACGAGATATCCAACAGCGCCCCGCCAAATGCGGACGTCATCTCCCGCTGCGCTGCGGCAATGTCATCTGCATAGACATTCTCGACTGCCCGAATAGTGCAGCCTTGCCGCAAAAAAACGATGGCTATTTCAGCGACTGTGCCCGCGCCAGGTAGTTTCTGACGAGTACACTCAAGGTGGTCATCGCGGCGATACCTTCCAATGCAACAGGAGTGAATGGCGCAAGAAGGACCAGCATTGCAAAAACGGGAAGTACGAACCTTGCACTGCCAGTCAGGCCGAAACGATCCCGCACAAACCAGAGGCTGAGCATGTAAATTGCCACAGGAATACCGACCGCATAGTTACCCACGAGCAATGACACTTCGGCATGACCTGCAACCACATCGACCAGCACTGCAAAGCCGGCACCAACCGCTGCGCCAGATGCGAAAATGGCGAAATGGCCGTAGCCCCAGATCAGCGCACGGCTGAGGTCATTGGTTTCAAGGTGTTCTTCGCGGCTGAAATAGAGCCACCACATCGAGAACACGATCACCAGCGCCGATAGCGCAATATGCACGAAGGCAATGTCTGTTGCCCCGTTCGCGACTTGTTGCAGGGCGAGTGCCCCTGCCAACAGCGTTTCGCCAAGGACAATGATATTCAAAAGGCCGTAGCGCTCGATGATGTGGTGGCGATGCCATGTTGTTGTGTTTTTGCGTTCAGCAATGACAGGCACCGCCAGTTCCAGTGCAACACCTGCGAAAAACAAGCCGTAGACAATAGCAGGGGCAAGCGGCTGCAGAAGCGCGAAGGCAACCCACAAAATCTGCACCAGCCCAATTCCAACAGCGTAGGTCAAAGCGGTGGCGCGGCGTTCTGGATCGTGCGCCGCCGCACGAAGCCAGAGCATAATCATGCCAAGGCGCATGATGACATACCCGATGACGACTATTGTCAGGTCACCGGTGGTAAACAGCGGGCTTATACCCGCCGCCATCACCAGCGAGCCTCCCATGACACTCATTGTCAATAAACGAAAAAGACCATCGTCATTGTCATAGGCTGATGCGAACCAGGTGTAATTCATCCACGCCCACCAGATTGCAAAGAATGCCATCACAAAGGTGATGATGCCTTGCAGGGCATGAGCCTCCGCTATGGCGTGATGAAGCCCCACTGCTGCCGCTGCAATGGCGATGACAGAAACGAGATCGAACAAAAGCTCAAGAGGCGTTGCGGTGCGATGCGCTTCATCAGCGCTTCTAGGAGAAAGTGGGCGATGGAACAAATTCATGAAGTACCGTCATCATTTAAAATTTTCGGCAGATTATCGAACTCGACCAATAAGTGA
This sequence comes from Hyphomicrobiales bacterium, assembly GCA_021775795.1. GTDB lineage: Bacteria > Pseudomonadota > Alphaproteobacteria > Rhizobiales > JAJFHB01 > JAJFHB01. The sequence continues at coordinate 1,785 of JAJFHB010000041.1, forward strand.
ACGCAAACTTCAAGGCAACGGTATCGCCAAATCTGAATTCTTTGCCTCGCCGCAAAAACCATCCTTTTTTGCGACAATGAATGTCTGCTCTGAGGACCTTTCGACCAGACCTCGGTGGACGCTGAACGTTCGCTCTTGCTGGCAATGCGGAAACATTTCACGCAGGGCGCATGAGTCCTAAGTGCCAAAAGGCGACGTTTCGGTCAAACCGACGTGGGCGATTCTGATGGCGGTGAATTGTTGAGCGCAACTTCAATTATACCCGCAAAGACGATCAACGAGGTTCCAACGGCCTGCGGCCAACCGAACGTTTCTTCCGTCACCAATGCTGCGCTGATGACACCGACGACAAGTTCAGACAGAATCAGAATGCCGAACACGCCAGTCCCGATTTTTGACGGAGACCAGAATATCAGCGCCGTTGTCGGCAGAACGAACAACAATGAAATCGCGAGCAAAAACGGGAGGCTGGACAGGGCATTGTCCAGCGTCGGAATGTTCCCGACGGACCCGGCCAGCATTGGGTATTGATAGATCGTCGCGAATAGTCCGAAGACGATTACAGGAAAGAGCAGCGGGAAAACGCCCTCGGGTTTCTCTACCTCTGTCCGTGCAGCGCCCGCCGCGATCAAGAATCCGGCCAGTAATCCAAACCAGTCACCGAGATAGATTGGAATTGGTACGCCGGCCTCCGTTCCAACCGCAATCCAGACACCTGCAAGCGCTAGGCTGACCGTGACAATCCGCGACCAGCCCAGACGCCTTTTGAGATAGGCGACCTCAATCAGCGAAGCCCAGAACGGGGTCAGATAAAAGAACACCAGTGCCCGGATGACGTCCGTTACTAGAACAGAGTTCGCGTAGAAGATTGCCCCGCTGCCCAGGAGCAATCCACAGGCCCAATGGCGTAGCCCAATTTCCTTGCCCTTCCAAACACGCCACACCGCGACCGGCAGGAGAACGACAAACGAAATGGCGTACTGTGCGACGGTTCCCCAACCGCCCGTCATGCCAGCCTCGAGCAACGCGCGTTGCGGTAGCCAGTACAAGCCCCAGGCCCCGGCTGCCAGAAAGACGGCAAAGCAGATCGACAAGTAATGCGGATGACGCATATATGGCTCCGACAAGGCCCATGTTCGCCGATCAAACATTATGGCCGAAGAATAACAAAGTCTTACGCGCACCAAACACACTGACCATTCCATTTGCGACGCCGACAGGCGTCTCGCCGACTTCAGATTTTGTTCAGGAGTGGAGATCAGCGACCTTGGTATTGAAGGCTCTCCTGACCTCCGCGCTGGGTCAAAAATCGCCTTTGCGACAACGGCAATTTCCAAGGGTGAACCTGCCGTTCAATCGAGACTACTCGAACGACCGGGAAGGGCTCGGAGCTGCCGTTGCGATCAAGTCGTAAGGTAGGAAATTCACTCCTCCTTTTGCGACAAGGTTCTGCGACATCTAACCCATTGAAATCACAGGGTGCAAAATACCGTTGCAAAAAGGATCGTTAAAAAATTCAGAAGGGTTTGACGATCGTAGAAGGTCTGCTTTGAGCCCTTATTACCTTGAAGTATCTCCACACGCATATAGAAAGAAAGGTGAACATTTTTATTGCGAGACGCTATGCGGCAAGTCATTCGAAGTGAGATAAATCGGATAAACCCCTTAGATGAAGTCGAAACCGCTCATATCTCCGATACTCTCAATTGGATCGACTCGGGCGCAGGTTTGTTCCGATTAGCGAAGCCTGCTACCCCACCTCGCCACCTCATATCCTATTTTGTGTTGATTGACGGAGACTATGTGCTTCTAGTCGATCATATTAACGCCGAGCTTTGGTTGCCTACTGGCGGTCATGTCGATCTTGATGAAAATCCACGAGAAACTGTGAGGCGCGAGGCATTCGAAGAGCTTCGTATCGAGGCCAATTTTATGTATCCCTCGCCAATCTTCTTGACGGTCACAGAAACTGTCGGCCTAACCGCTGGACATACTGATGTGTCGCTTTGGTACGTCCTTCGCGGAGACCGGACGGAACAACTGAGCTTCGACGGCTCAGAATTTCGGGAAGTTCGATGGTTCCATCGCAACCAAGTGCCGTTGGACCGTTCTGATCCGCACATTGAACGGTTTATGTCGAAGTTGGATTTGCAGTGAATAGTAACTAAGTCCGCATAGCCGACATCTGATTGTTGTAAAACCGAAGGTTTTTGCAACGGTTTTCTGCACCCTACGATTTCAGTGGGTTAGCAGTCGCAAAATCTTGTCGCAAAAAGATTGATGAATTTTCCGATTTCAGAGGCCTTCGGAGCGATTTTCGACGAGTCGCGAAAAGGATGGTTTTTACAACATCCTAACTTTCCGAATAGTGACTTTCAATATAATTGGCGAATTCTATCATCAACGGTTCTTCGTTATAGACAGCGGCATAAGCTTGATAATCATTCAAAGCGTCTTGTTTGTTCGCGTAAAGTCCATTTTCCAATCTGTGATTTAGGTCCTGCAATGAAGCTTTACGACCTTCCACCCAGATTTCATTATGTAGTTCAGAAGCCCGCATTCCGCTTATTTTCGGTGTCAGGCCATGACCAAATGTATAGAAAGCGGATTTTAAGGCTTTTACGGTCAATGACCAATTGTTTCCAAAATGCTCACGGTAGCTGAGGCCGTGGCGGTCAAGGTGCTCTTTCAACATGATGTGATTTTCTCCTGTTTTTAATTCATGAGAATCATCATACAGGAGCTGTCAAGGGGCATGATATCGGTTGCAATAAGGATGGTTATTGCGGCAATGAATGCCTGCTCTGCGGACAAAGTTGTCATCTGAGTTAGCTACTCAGATGTTTGATTCCATCCATGAAGCTGCCGGTGAGTCCGCGCGGAAGAGACGTTCGATCATTCGGTAACTACCGTTGCCCCTCAGGTTGGAAGAAAGCTTCGAGTTCGACATAATCAATGGCGTCCTTCGTAAATTCGAAGCTTCCACTTTTGGCAATCTCCTGCGCTGCTGCGATCAGTGAACCATAAGCAATTTGCGCGAAAGCCGATCCAATACTAATGCGCTTGACGCCAACAGCTGCAAGATCACTAATTCCAAATGCCAAACCTGGCGTTGACATAATGACATTGACAGGCTTGCCGACGGCAGAACACACGTCGCGAATTGCATCGAGATCATCGAGCCCAGGTGCAAACAGCACATCAGCTCCGGCTTTCTCATAGGCTTGAAGCCTTTTTATTACCTCATCAATACTGGTTCCACCCCAAACAAGAGACTCACACCGAGCGGTCAGAACGAAATCTTCAGCGAGGTTTTTGCAGGCCTCGCTCGCCGCCTCGATGCGTTCTATGGCCAGTACCAAATCGTAAATCGGCGCATCTGGCCGTCCCGTGTAATCTTCAATTGAACCGCCAGCGAGACCTGTCGCGCTCGCATCGGTGATCGTCTGAAATACACTTTCAGGCGTATCGCCAAATCCTTTTTCTAGATCAGCGGATACAGGTAGTTCCGTAGCGGCGACGATTTCGCTGCAATGGT
>JAJFHB010000401.1 GCA_021775795.1 Hyphomicrobiales bacterium
CACATCTTCCGTAGCCGTGCTGGTTTGCGATGCCAACTGCTTCACCTCGCCCGCGACGACGGCGAAACCCTTTCCATGCTCCCCTGCACGGGCAGCTTCAATGGTTGCATTAAGCGCAAGCAGGTTGGTCTGATTGGCAATTGCATCAATTGTCTGCAAAATTCCCGAGATCTGATCGGCTGCGGCGCTCAGTTCTTCGGAGCGCTGATTGATTGTATCGACTGAACTGGCCAACTCATCCATGCGCTCCATCGTTTGTCCGATGCGTGCAATCCCCCCATGGGCGGCAGTGCGTGCCTGCTCAGCGATTTCAGACGCGCTGGTGCTGGTTTCTGCAATCTGAGATATGGAAGCGCGGAGCTCCTCTGTTGCAGCCGCCATGACCTGAACCTTGCTGTTCACGTCCCTGGTGCTACCGGTAACTTGTGAAACAGACGCCATAGCGTGACTTGCATTCATCGAGTAGGTGACGGTCGCAGATAGAGCCCCGACCGCATTCCCACGTAGTGTCTGCGTAAGATTGCGGATCGCCTGATCCAATTCACCATCACCACTGTGCGAAACACTGAAATTCCGCTCGGCCAGGTCCTGCAAGGTCTTGATTGCCCTTGAGATGGTCGCAGCATCATCCTGCATGAGAACGGTTTCGGGCACTTCATCTGTGTCCGCTGTATCTGCAGTGTCTTTTCGCCCGAATGAAAACATGACAGCCTCCCAACTACGTCAATAAGTGATCGGGAAACTAGTCCGCTCCCGGTATCAAACCGGTTAACAACTGCTTCACCACAGAAGTAGACGTTTGAATTGGATCACGTTTCCACGGCCGCCCCCTGATTGACTGCATCGGACGGGCATTTTGACTTCCCGCTCCATGCAAGTCCGCCGAACACTCCGAAAACTATTCCAGTACACGCGGCCATTTGGTAGTTTTCCGACATGACCACAAACCTTCCAATGCAAACGTACCCAATTGACGGCGCCTCATTTGGTGTGCGCTGTTCTTTTGTTTCAACAGAGGGTGCCGAAGCGACCGTTTTGGCTGCCGAAGAAAATCACGAAGCTCTGCTGGACGCCTTTTACAACGGCGGCGGGCTTTTGTTGCTGGAAGGTATGGACGGCATCCGCGAAGATCCCACCCTATTGCTCCGTTTCAGCCAACTCTTCGGATCGGAAGTCGAGGATTATCGGCAGACGATCAGAGCCCGGCACAGTATTCACCCCCAAGTTCCTGAGATCCTCCTGATCGCCGGGAAATCTGCTGGCGCGGTGAAGCCCCCGCCACAACCCGATCCGCCTTTGACTGCAGAGGGAAAGCTCCCCATCCAGTTTCCCCATCGCCGGGGCTGGCACACTGACCAGTCGTTTCGCCGTCCACCACCTGACACATCGTTGTTTCTGGCAGTCGTGCCGTCACCACGCGATCAGGGACAAACGCTCTTTGCAGATGGTACCGCCGCCTATGAGGCTCTGCCTCCGGATCTGAAGGCATTGGCCGAGGACCTGGAGGGTCTTCATGTCATGCCGGGGGCCGGCCGCTCTGAGCAAGACGTACGTGCCGGCAAAACACCAGACCCATTGGAGCCACATGAGTATCCTCAGCACCAACCGGTGGTCAGGGTTCATCCGGTAACAGGCAAGCGGGCGCTCTACCTTTGTGAAGCGGGTCAGATGGATTGGGTCGAGGGCCCGCTGGTCGGCTACGAACCCGGTCCAGATGGCGAAGGAGCAGCCCTGCTCTACCGGTTGATGCACCATTACACCAAACCCGACTTCACTTACGCGCATTACTGGAACAAGGGTGACCTGGTAATTTATGACAACCGATCACTGATCCACAGCGCCACCTGGTACGACGCAGAAAACCACGAACGCGTGATGTGGCGCACTACCGTCCACGGCAATCCCGGTCCTCTCTATGACGGCGAAAGCAAGAGCTGGATTGCCTGACCAGGAACGCAGCAGGAAAACGCCCTTCGCCGCCATTCAAGTACACTGGTGCTACTCGCGAAAACCACAATCCGAGAGCACCTGTGTGGATACAAGCTACTGTTTCACATGCCGAAAGGCGAACCCAACCTGACGCATTCCACGGCCAGAAGTGGGATCACACGAGCTCTTGATCTGGCCGCCGTTGAGACATTCACCATCGGCAGTGTAGAGTGGCGCAGTGCGAACTCGGAGCCGCGGCAGGCAGAATCCCCCTACATGAAAGTCCGGCACACTCGCCTGGAATCCCAAGAATGAAACATGATCTTGATGACGAGCAGCAGACACCCGAAGCGGTGAGCGGAGGGGGTGCGATCGACCCCGTTTGCGGCATGAATGTTGATCTAAATGCGCACAAGCCCAGCCTGCCCTATGGCGGTGAAACCTATCATTTTTGCAGCACCCGGTGCCACGACAAATTCAGCGCCGACCCTGAGTTGTATCTTTCCACCGAACGTAAGAAAAATGCCAGCACGGTCCCGATAGGCACTTCTCACACCTGTCCGATGCATCCCGAGATCATTACGGATGGCCCCGCAGATTGTCCGATCTGCGGCATGGCCCTTGAGCCCATGACAGTGTCGGCGGATAACGAACCTAATCCCGAGTTAGTCGATTTCAGCCGCCGTTTATGGGTGTCCGCGGTTCTGGCAATTCCCTTGCTGATTCTGACGATGGGAGCAATGTTTGGCTTGCCGGTTCGAGAGTGGATTGGCGAGAAAGCCGCAATTCTGATCGAACTGGCTTTGGCAACACCCGTTGTATTGTGGGCCGCTGTACCGTTCTTCCGGCGTGCCTGGAGTTCAATCCGCAATCGCAGCCCCAATATGTGGACATTGATAGCGCTCGGCGTTGGAGCCGCCTATGGCTACAGCGTTGTCGCCGCGTTGGGACCCGGGCTGTTTCCCGCCTCGTTCCAGCAGGTTGATGGGACTGTTCCGGTTTATTTTGAAGCCGCTGCTGTAATAATTGCCCTTGTCTTCCTTGGCCAGGTTCTCGAGTTGCGGGCGCGGGAGCGAACGGGTTCTGCCATTCGCGCCTTGCTCAATCTTGCGCCCAGGACTGCGCGCCGTATCAACGAAAAGGGCATTGAGCTGGACGTTCCCCTTGAAGACATCGTGGCGGGTGATCGCCTGCGGGTGAGGCCGGGAGAGAGCGTCGCCGTCGATGGCGTTGTTCTGGAGGGCAGATCATCGGTCGACGAGAGCATGCTTACCGGAGAGCCGATTGCAGTCGAAAAGACCGGAGGTGATTTGCTCACCGGCGGCACCCTCAACGGCACCGGCTCTTTGATTATGCGTGCGGAGAAAGTCGGCGGCGATACGATGTTGGCACGCATAGTCGACATGGTGGCGACAGCTCAGCGCTCGCGGGCGCCGATACAAGGCTGGACCGACAAGGTGGCGGCGTGGTTTGTGCCGACCGTCGTGCTGGCCGCAATAGTTGCATTCATCGCCTGGGCCCTGTTCGGCCCGCAGCCCGCATTCATCCACGCACTTGTGGCGGCTGTCTCGGTCCTCATTATCGCCTGCCCTTGTGCGCTTGGGCTTGCCACACCGATGTCGATCATGACTGCAACAGGACGCGGCGCCCAGGTGGGCGTTTTAATTCGGGATGCCGAAGCGCTTGAGCGGTTCGCGAGCGTCGATACGTTGATTGTCGACAAGACGGGCACGCTGACTGAAGGAAAACCTGAATTGAGTGATGTGGTGTCTGTGCACCATGACGAAGGCAAATTGTTGGCTCTTGCCGCATCCCTCGAAAAGGCCTCGGAACACCCGTTGGCCGAGGCGATCGTTGCTGGCGCGATGCAGCGCGACTTGCAGTTACTCAATGCCAGCCAGTTCGAGGCAACGACGGGCAAGGGCGTATCAGGCGTAATTGAGGGTTGTTCGGTCTCCCTCGGCAATCACGCAATGATGGAGGCTCTCGGCCTCGATGCCTCGTCCCTGCGTGAGACTGCCGACGAACTACGGGACGATGGTAAAACAACGATGTTTGTCGCCATTGATCAAGAACTGGCAGGCCTGATAGCCGTCACCGACCCCATTAAAGCGACAACCTGTGAAGCCATTGATGCGCTTCATCGTGCGGGGTTGAAGATCGTTATGGCGACGGGAGATAACGAGCGTACGGCGCGGGCCGTCGCCATGCGACTAGGCATTGATGACATTCGCGCGGACGCCCTTCCCGAGGACAAACAGAAGCTGGTGGAAGAGCTTCGTGCCGCGGGCCACTCAGTGGCAATGGCTGGCGACGGTGTTAACGACGCGCCCGCACTGGCTGCAGCCGACGTGGGCATAGCCATGGGTACTGGTGCAGATGTTGCCGTCGAAAGCGCTGGAATCACTCTGGTGAAGGGCGATTTGAATGGAATTGTGCGTGCCCGCAAACTGGCGCAAGCAACGATCAGCAATATCAAACAGAATTTGTTTTTTGCTTTTGCCTATAACGCTGCCGGCATCCCTATTGCGGCAGGAGTTTTGTATCCTCTGACAGGCTGGTTGCTTTCGCCCATGATCGCGGCTGCAGCCATGAGCCTGTCCTCCGTTTCCGTTATCGGCAACGCGCTTCGACTTCGTGGCATACGCCTTTGAAGTGTCCGCGGACATTGAGAACCGCCGCCCCTTTTCTGCACCTCCAAGCAAGGTTAAACCTTTGTCAGGTGTGATCTGGATCACACGAATGATTTGGCATGGCGCTGAATGATGTTAATCCCTATTCAGCGACGATTTTTGCTTGCATGATTATGGCGCTAACAAACGAATTATGAGGACCCGAATGCGCACCTTCGGAAAGGTTGCACTGATTGCAACGGCCATCACCTGTCTCGCAGCCAGCAGCCCTGTGCAATCCGCTGAAAATTGCACAGAATTGAGCACTGAACTTGAAGCCCTTGGCACTGCTGCCAGCGCCGATGCGTTGGGAGCCGCTTTTGACACAGCGCTTGCCCTGCCCGATTGCAGTGATGAGTTTCGTCTGGCCGTTGGCCGCCGGGCCGCATCAGCCACAATCCGCGAAGTGAACGAGAGCATTGAACAAGGCGCTGATGCCGCGTCCCAGACCGACCGGCTGACCGCAAGCCTGACCCAGTACAGACTGTGGCAAACTCTCGCGATGCTTGGAGACATTGCCTACGACGCACGCGATTATGCAACCGCGACACACCGCTATCAGGAAGCTCTTGAAGCAATTGATGATGAAGAACTGACACGCACAGCACCAGAACTCGACGTCATCGCTACAATCTACTCCAGGGCCGAAGAGACCCGCCTTGTGTCCGCCGAATACGTCAGC
>JAJFHB010000402.1 GCA_021775795.1 Hyphomicrobiales bacterium
GTTTTGCACCCGATCTACATTACCTAGCCACTTGTTGAGTTTTTCTTCGAGCTTGTTTGGAGACACTGGCTTGGGCAGATAATCATCCATGCCCGCGTCGAAGCATTTTTCCATGTCGCCCGTCAACGCGTGGGCGGTGACGCCAATGATCGTTGTGTGCTGGTTGCTTGCAGCCTCCATCCTGCGGATGGCTGCAGTTACCTCTAGCCCGTTCATCAACGGCATCGAGATATCCATGATAATTAGTTTTGGACTGAGGCTCTTGAAAAGCGCGAGACCTTCTTTGCCATTATCTGCAATTTGGAACTTGTAGCTGGTTGCCTCCAGTATTTGAGAAAAGACGATCTGGTTGACGCCATTATCCTCACACACCAGGACATCAATTGTTTCTTCGCTGTTCGACAATTGTTGTCGGTCAGGTGCGAAGTCTTCAACCGCAGTGTTCGAGTCGTCCGTCATTTCGAAACGACTTTCCCGAACCGCGTCTTTCGTGGGCCCGTGATCCTGAAGCACCTGTATGATGGTTTGCAACAGCAACGAGGGGCGGGCGGGCTTGCTTAACTGACCCTGCACAGCCAACGAAGAAAACGTCTCGCCATCTTCTGTTTCGTCTACCGATGTCAGCAGAATAACGGGAACATCAGCAAGTTCTGCATGTTCCCGCATTGCTTTGACCGTATCGCCACCATTCATGCCCGGCATATGGTAATCCATGATCACACAATCGAATGTCACACCCAGTGCTGCTGTTGCACGCATGACTGCCAGGGCCTCAGCACCGCTGACGGCTGTTACTCCGTCAAACTTCCATGAGGCCATCTGCTCCAGCAAGATCGAACGATTGACCGCGTTATCATCTACAATGAAAACCTTTGAGCCCGTCACATCCATCGGGATCGGTTTGTTCTCTTTCTGCTTTGCATGAACAGGGAGTGCTATCTCGAACCAGAACGTCGATCCGTTTCCAGCCTCACTCTCGACTCCCAATTCGCCACCCATCAGGCGTACCAGCGAAGAGGCAATCGACAGGCCAAGCCCGGTACCTTCAAATTGTCTTGTGGTTGAGCCATCGACCTGGCTGAACTTTTCAAAAACTCTCTCGATATCCTCTTGCGGGATACCGATGCCCGTGTCTTCGATAGTAAATTTCAGGCAAGCGGTCTGGTTGCTGCTTTCACCGGATAAAGTGCCTTCCACATTGAGATAAACATGGCCCACCTCGGTGAATTTCACCGCATTGCCCAGCAGATTTGTGATGATCTGGCGGATGCGGCCGACATCTCCGACCAGGTATTCAGGTAGTGCGGGATCGACACGAACGATCAATTCGACATTCTTTTGTGAGGACATGGAGGACATAACCGTTGCCACATCCTCAATCGCTTCAGAGAGTTTGAACCGCGCCGGTTCAAGGTTCATTTTGCCCGATTCAATCTTTGAGAAGTCCAGAATATCATTGATGATTGTCAACAACGCTGACCCTGAACTTAGAATCAAATCGGAATACATCATCTGCTTCGCGTCGAGCTCTGTTCTCATCAGTAGCTCGGCCATGCCCAATACACCGTTCATAGGCGTGCGGAGCTCATGGCTCATGTTTGCAAGAAACTCAGACTTCGCCTGGCTCGCTTTCTTGGCGGCATTCCTCTCCTCTACAGCGAGGTGGAAGTCGGTCACATCAATAATGTAACCAAGCGTACTAATCAGCTTTCCGTCCGTGTCAAAAATGGCCGTAGCATATTCACAAACATGTCGAATCTCACCGGACTTGCGAACAATGCGGTAGTTCGACGGTTCGTTGTCGGGGCATCCGGCGGCCTCCCATTCAAGCTCTTCAGTCTCAATACGCGAGACATCATCCTTGTGTATCAAATCATCATAAGCCTTGGCGCCCGACAAGAACTCCTGATCTGTCCAGCCAGTCAAAGCCTCGACGTTTTTGGTAACGGCTTCAACGGGCCATTGGTCAGAATAGGCCGCCCACTTAAAAAAGCAGACAGGACCGTCCGTAAAAAGTTGGGCCCAAATTCCAGTGTCGGCTTCAATATTCATCGGGCGCCTTGGGTGTTAGAACAAATTGTGCTCTGCCGACTGGAAGCGCGGATGAACAGCTTGAGAACATGTGAGTTGTTATTCCAATTGACCATCAGAACTCACTTGGATTTGCCACGAATTATGACCTTGAAGAATCGTGGTAAACTTTGAGTTAAACTCAATTGATTGAAGGTCAGCTTTCGCCTACTGGCCTATGGCGGTTTTTGGGAGCAGAGCTGACGCCGCACCAGCAGCACACGGAACTTCCACAATGGGCATTTTCATCCCTGCAGCGAAGGTTGGCCGAAGGCGATTCATGGCACTTCTTGGCTGTGTCGCAATCGGCCTGAAAACGTCAGAAGTTAAGTGCCAGGAGGCGAGTGCGCTTCACCCTTCTGGTAAGGGACCCCATGCCCCGTCAGAGCACGTCACCGGCACTTCACATCAGGCATAAATGTAACCACCGGACACGATGATGTTTTCGCCGGTCATGTAGGTGTTTTTCGGGCCGCCGGCCATAAGAACCCACTCAGCCATTTCATGGGGCTCGGCGCCGCGGCCAAGCGGGCTGGCATTTGCCAGTTCCTGCAGGAACCCGGCAGCGCGGGCCTTTTCTGTCGCCATTCCGGCAGGCGCAACGGAGTTGACCAGAATACCGTCTGAGGCCGTTTCATGGGCAAAGGATTTCGTCAGGTTGACAACGGCGGCTTTGGTCGCCGCATAGTGAGCATTCTGCGGGTGGGCCTTGAACGCGTCGACAGAGGTGATGTTGACAATGCGCCCGGCGATATTGCCGGCTTTCTGCTGGCTGCGCATCTGCTGCACGGCTGCAACCATCATGTGGTAGGTGCCTTTGATGTTTACAGCATTTGACGCGTCCCAATCGGCATCAGTAATTTCTAGCAGGGGTTTGCGGGGATAGATTGCAGCGCAATTGATCAGCGTATCGACGCGTCCAAGAACCGATGCAACGTCGCCAAAAGCCTTGTGCGCATCCGGGCCATTACGAATGTCGCAACGCGCACTTGCAGCCGGCCGCCCGGCTTTTTTTGCAGGCGCCAGCGCATTGGCTGCCGCCGCTTCGTCAATATCGATCACACCGAGAGCCGAAGCGCCCGCATCGATTGCCATCTCCGCCAGCAAGAGGCCAAGCCCCGCACCGCCACCAACGATCACTACAGACAAGTCATCCATCTATTTCCCCTTCGAGGCAAAACCGCCACCGCCGACAAACTGAGCGGTAGGCAATATATCAAACCGTGTGACGTCCACGTGGGCTGGAAAGGTCAGGACTGTTCCCATCATTCGGGCCACGTCTTCAGGCTGCACCGGATCAAAGGCTGCGTACATGTCGCTGCGCGCCTGATCAGACAAGGCATCTCTGTAAAGCTTGGTCTCAACGCGGCCCGCGACTATCTCCGTTACTCTCACGCCGCTGCCTGAAAGGTCACATCGAAGTGCAGCGGCAAAGCTCGAGAGTGCAGCTTTTGAGGCGCCGTATACAGCCATATTTGGAAAAGGTGCCTGACCTGAGGTTGAGCCTGTGAAAAACACGTGACCTTTCCTGCGGGCCACCATGCCCGGCAGAACCGCTCGTGTGACAGCGAGGGCTGCGCCCAAATTGACCTGAAGCGTGGCGTCAATGTGAGCCTGCTCCATTTCTACAAAGCTGACGGCAGGCGGCATGATGCCTGCATTGTTGATGAGGACATCAACTTGCGCTCCCTCAAGCGCTGTAGACAGTTCGCCCATGTCAGACAGATCAAGGTTGAGCGGTGTAACCCCTTGATGGTCAGAGAGTTCATCGAGCACTGTTTCGTTGCGGCCTTGTGCGATGACGTCATGCCCAAGCCGCACGAGTTCGATCGTGATGGCTTTGCCGATGCCGCTCGTTGCCCCGGTTACAAGAGCGAGCGGTCTGGTCTTTTCATTTTGCCCGCTCATGAAATGCCACTCTGTCTCTGGCGGCGATATCCCGCCGGTGGTTGATCAAAATGCCGTTTGAATATCCTGCCGAATGAGGCTTCCGAGGCATAGCCGCTGCGTTCAGCTACTTCGATAATCGGGATGTTTGTGTCAAGCAGCAGCTGTCTGGCGAGTTGCATGCGCCACGAGGTTACATAGCCCAACGGCGTGTGGGTGATCAGTTCTTTGAACTTGTTGGAAAATGCTGTTCGCGACAATCCGGCGATACTCGCAAGGCTCTCAACAGTCCACGACTTCGCGGGCTCTTGATGAATGGCCTCCAGGGCCTGGCGAATATGCGCGTCCGCAAAACCGGCAAGCCCCTTTTGTGTCTGACCTTCGGACGCCACATAATGGCGGATAGCCTGAGTGAAAATGATCTCTGACAGCTTGAG
>JAJFHB010000403.1 GCA_021775795.1 Hyphomicrobiales bacterium
CGCTAGTCATGGGGTTGCTGCTTTCCAACCATCCACGCGCAAGCGAGCTGTCAGATTCGCTTTGGTCACTCAAAGAAGTGTTCCTGATCGGCTTCTTCCTGTCGATCGGTATGTCGGGATTGCCTGACGTGGATGCGCTGGTTTTCGCCATTGTTCTCGGCGTGCTGCTGCCATTAAAGGGAATCCTGTTCTTCTTCTTGCTTGTCGCCTTCCGACTGCGGGCGCGAACTTCTTTCCTCGCGGCCCTCTCGCTGACCGCCTACAGCGAGTTCGGCTTGATCGTCGCAGCCGGCATTCCAGCCGCGGAAAGCTTTCTTGTGCCGCTTGCAATCGCACTTTCAGTCTCGTTTGTGATTGCCGCACCGCTCAATCGCTTCGCCCACCCGCTGTTTGAACGGTTTGAAAACAGGCTGCAGCCGTTTGAACGCCAGACACGCCATCCCGACGAACAGCCCAAAGATCTTGGCGACGCCAATGTGCTGATTTTCGGCATGGGACGCACAGGTTCTGCCGCCTATGAAGCACTGATCGCGGAAGGCAAGCGGCCCGTCGGGCTCGATGCGGACACCTACAAGGCTCAAGCCCATGCAGACGCCGGGCGAAATGTCATCTTCGCAGACGCAGAGGACAGTAATTTCTGGAACAACGTGGAACTTGGCGCGATAGAAGCGGCGCTCCTGGCAATGGACGATATCGAAGCCAAACTGATTGCCGCGCGAACGCTTCGGGCGCGAGGGTTCACCGGGACCATCGTCAGCCATGCGCTCTTTGCGGATCATGTCGACAGGATCACGGAAGCGGGTGCAGATCAGACCTATCTGACCATGCAAGAGGCTGGCCGGAGTCTCGCAGCCCATGCAATCGAGGCAACGCAATCAAAAGACGATGATTGATCCTGCTGCACGGCAAGCAGCGCCTGCATGACGCCAGACGTTACGCTTGCAGCCTTCTGAAGCTACTTCGCCATTAGCCAGGGGTGTAGCGCTTTGCTGAGCCAAGGCATGATGGGCCAGGTTAGTAATGCAGACAACACAATCACGATGATTAGCACCTGCAGGTATTGTGGCAACCCTTTGATAATCGGGGCAAACAATCCCGACAAAAGCATCAACATCGGATATACGGCGCCAACGCTGAGGGCGATGCGCTTCCAGGCAGATGGAAGATTGGGTGCCGCCCCCTCGGCGTGATCGACCCACATGCCCAGCCCGATGGCTTGAACAACTTGCGCCGTGCCGCCGGTGATTGCTTCAATCTCAGCCAGCTTATCGCGCATGGCCTCATCTTGACGCCATACCGTCGCGGCAAACCCATCAGACCATCGTGACAATACAGTGTATTCGACCTGATGTGGACGATTGTGCCGCACGATATCAACCGACAGAAAGCCGTGCTGCTCTTGGAACAATTGGTGCAGTTCCTCGACCAGTTCCTCATAGCGGGCTTTCCCCGCCAGGGGCACATGGTCGGTCACTGCGAGTGTCACGGGGTTGCTCATAGCAGGTTTGTTTATCCAAGCTTGGCACCCCGGCGACATGGCCGCCGGGACTAGTGCCGCTATGCTTCGGTTTGTTTTAGTGGCTGCAAGGCAAGGTAGCTTTCATAAACCAGACCATAGGCAGTGTGATCGCCAAGCACGCCGCCGAGCGGATACCCCTTGTTGGAGCGCCAGTCGTTCATCACCTCGGCCAGTACTGAGGCCCATGTCGTGACTTTTACACCGGCTTGGCTCATGCGCAGCATGGTAGCATCGCGGGTCACTTCGTCCCACGTTCCTGAAGCGTCGACGACGGCATAGACGTCGTAACCCTCGGCTACTGCCGACAACGCTGGAAAGAGCAGGCAGACGTCAGTGACGATGCCCGCCATGATAATCTTTTTGCGGCCAGTTGCCTCAATCGCGGCTTTGAATTCAGGTGAGTCCCAGGCGTTGATTTCGCCAGCACGGTTGATCACGTCATTGCCGAGTACATCGGTGATTTCAAAAGAAACCGGGCCATTGGGACCTTCTGACAGAGATGCCGTGACAACCGATGGAATGCCGGCGGTTTTGGCCATGTTGGTCAGACCGTTGATGTTCTTGCGGAGCGTTTCCGGCAGGATGTCGCGGACACTTGCCAAGAGGCCGGTCTGGTGATCGATCATTGCCAGAACAGCGTTATCCGGTGTCAGAAATTCTGAGAATTTGTTGGGCATGTAATTTTCCTTTCCACAAATGTGGGATGGTTAGGGAAGCGTGCGGATGAGTATGAGTTGAACGTCTGTTATGGCTTTGAATGAACCATCGGCGCCTTTGAACAGATCACCGCCAGTCATTCTGGCGCTATCAAGCTGCCCGTTTCCCTTGGCGATATACGCCATGTATGGAGCGCTCAGAGCGATCTCCTGACCGGCGGTGAGCATGGCTATGTCAATTGTCGTTTGCGCGGCGAAGGACTGTGTATCTCCAGGGGTGCCGCCATAGATACGGGTTGTCCGGCCCCAAGGAGGGCTGAACTTCTTGTATCCGGCTGGTTCGCCCTTTACTTCGGGCATGACCCAAAGCTGAAGCATCCGGTTTTTCGTGTCGTCCGGGTTCACTTCGTTGTGTTTGAAACCTTCACCACCAGCACGCTGCACTTGTGCATCATTGGTATCGAGCGATCCGCCATGTTCCAAGGTACCCTGATGATCGATGCGGCCTTCAACCATGACAGAGATCACATCGATCTCTTTATGAGGGTGCATCGTTGTTTCGCCTTTGGGGTCGAACTGCGCATCTGCCAGATAGACGAAGTTACCGATGCCGTCCCAGGCGCCCGGGTTGGCTTGGTCACCCCAGACCTTTTCAGCCGTCACCAGGCGGTGCTCTTTCAGGCCTGCAAAGCCACCTTCAGTTAGTCCATCGCGGTGCAGTATTTCCAAATTGTGCGGTGTCATGTTGTTTCCAATCAAGCGTGTTGCTTTGCTTGATCAGAATATGTAACCATCCTGTTTGTGGATCAATCGTGCAATATTTCAAAAGATAGTTCTAAATATGGAACATAGGGATTTGAACGACCTGGCCGTTTTTGCTGCTATCGCACAAGCAGGCAGCATTACCGGTGCGGCCGAAAGGATGAAGCTGCCAAAATCGAATGTGAGCCGTAGATTGGCGCGATTGGAAGCGAGGCTCGATGTTCAATTGGTTGAGCGCAATACCCGTAACAGCCGGTTGACATCAATTGGTGTTTGCTACGCGGATTACTGTCGTTTGATGGTTGAAGAAGCAAATGCTGCAGATGCCGTCGTTGAAACAAGCCTGGCGGAGCCGGCAGGAGAGTTGCGGGTTTCGGCATCGGTGCTGGTTGGACAAGAAATCATTGCACCCGCGATTGCGGCCTATGTTCAACAATTTCCCAAAGTGCAAGTCATTCTGGAGCTGACAAACGCGCATGTGAATCTGATCGAGAACGGCTTTGACCTGGCATTCCGCATTGGCGAAAATCAGGATTCGACGACGATGTCTCAAACGGTAGGCATGCTTCCGCTTGGCCTGTATGCCAGCCCGGAATACCTGCGGAAATCACATGCACCCAGGACCCCCAAAGACCTGAAGAACCATCGGTGTCTGATTATGGGCGCAGGGATCAAAACCTCACGGTGGAAGCTGAAACAGAATGAAGATTTGGCAGAGTTCACAGCTCCAGGCGCTGTTGTCGTCAATGATTTTCTGACGCTTCGAAACCTGGCCGTCTCAGGTGGAGGTATCGCGATGCTGCCAACGTATGCTGTACACGCGGAATGCGCATCCGACAGGCTTTCCGAAGTCCTGCCAGATTGGAACGCCCCCAGCGTGATACTGTCCGCGCTCTACCCAAGTCGTCGCGGCGCGACAGCCAAACAGCGGGCTTTCATTGACCACGTAAGAGACGTTACCGATAGTTTGAGCTGAACAAACGGTGCAACCGCATGGCCGAAATTCTGCCGAGTGGTGTCGTCTGTTCGCGTTTGGCGGGAACCCGCTCGAAAGACCTTAAGCCGCGCCGGCGTGGCTCCAGGCGTTACGCTTGCGGTAGATTGTCGAGGGGCTGATGTCGAGTGCATGGCCGGGGCGCCCACGTCTTCGCCTGCTCGATGCGTTTGTGCAACGCCTGTATGAGGTCGCAACAACCTATCATTTTGGCGGGTCCACCGGCTTCATCCGGTCGGCGCCGGTCTGATCAGTCCTGCCGGCTCATGGCTTCGGGCAACCACAATGCAATTTCGGGAAACGCGATTAGAATGATCACAGCCAAAAACATTAGCGCGAACATCGGTGCTGCGGCGCGCGAGATGAAGCCTATACCCCGACCTGTCATCCCTTGAACAAGGAAAAGATTGAAGCCGATCGGCGGTGTAATCAGGGCCATTTCGCCCACCAGCACCACAAAAACACCGAACCAAATTGCGTCGATCCCCGCCGTGCGCACCAACGGTTCAACTACCGCCAATGTCAGCACCATCATCGAAATGCCGTCAAGGAAGCATCCCAAGATCATGTACATGACCATAAACG
>JAJFHB010000404.1 GCA_021775795.1 Hyphomicrobiales bacterium
ACCTACGAAGTGACGTTGACCGTTGAAGATGATTCCGGCTCGGCCTGTGCTGCATCCACAGACAAGATTGTGGTTGTGGTGAACGCGCCTCCGGTGGCTGATGCGGGCGGCGACCGGGAAGTCTGGATTGGCGGTGCAAATGATGCTTTGCTGCTTGACGGGTCTGGCTCGGCCGATGCGGACGGTGACGCCTTGAGCTATTTCTGGCAACTGGCTGATGGCACTATACTGTTTGGCGAGCGTCTGCGGCACGTGCTCTATGAGGACGGAAACATGCCGGTGACCCTGACGGTGAGTGATACATCGGGGCTGTCCTGCGGCACTTCGACGGATAACGCGGTGATCAATGTCCAATCGCGTTGATGACCATTTGCACAGAGCGGTAAACGGAGCTGACGAAAAGCAATGCGATTAAGTCTGCGTTACAAACTGCTTATTTTCTCGATAATCATCGCCATTCTGCCGCTCGCAATTGCGGGGCAGAACCTGATCCGTATTGCCCAGGATGAACTCAAGAGTTCCGCCAACGATCAGCTTGTCACCACGGCCCGGCAGATTACCGAAGAAATCAATGACATTTACGAGCACGCCTGGCTCGCGCCCTTGCTGTTGATACGAAACGCTATTGATGAGGAACGTCTCGGGGTGGAGGAGAAGATCGCTCTCCTGACACTTGGCATCGCGGATTTACAGGCCGTAGTGGCGTTGCAGATAACTCTGGAGCGGGCGCCGCTGCCGCTCATTGTCTCCAAGGACGAATTTGTCGAGCGCCTTGGCGCTGAACTGGATGACCCTCTTGCAGTCTTGCGTGTTCAAAAGGATTTCGTTCTCGAAAACGGCTATAGCGGCATCGATAAGGTGCATGACGTTCAATATATTCCTGAAACTGACGATTGGCTCGCAACGGTTATCCTGCCTCTGGAATCGAAACTGGCCGGCTCAGACGCCTTGCTCTCTGCCCGCATCAATCTGAGCCGTCTGCGCGGTTATCTGGAAAATCACGCCTTTCGCCAGACCGGTGAGTTGACGGTTGTCGATGCTGCGGGGCAACAGGTTTTTGGTACGGAACGAGCGGATCTGAGCGGGCTCGATATCGTACACGAGGCGATACAGGTTCTGGGCTCATCTTCCCGGCTCATTTCTGTTGAACCCTACGCGCGGCCCGACGGCGAAGTTATGCTGGGATCCTTTTCATTCCCGCTCCCGTTTGACTGGGCCATTGTGGTGGAAAAAAGCGAACGCGCCGCCTACCTCGCCGTTGGTCAGATGGTGAGCAGCCTCGTGGTCTGGGTGTCCGTTGGTCTGGCAATCGCGATCGCGGGTGCTGTCTTCTTTGCCTTGCGCATATCGCGGCCCATAGTTGCCATCGGTAACGCTGCGATAGAGGTCGCCAGCGGTAACTTCCAGACACGGGTTGAGAATGTAACGTCGAAAGACGAGATCGGCGATCTCGCTGCCCGCATCAATGACATGATCGGGCAGTTGAACGAGCGCTTTCAGCTCATGAAATTCGTCTCTGGCGATACGATGGCGGCCATCCAGAGCTCAGACGAAGAGGGTGTGAAGCTCGGCGGTGCGCGTGAACGGGTTGCCATCCTCTTTGCCGACATTCGCGGCTATACGGCATTTTCCGAAGGGCGCGATCCGGAAGTTATCGTTGAAGTCCTGAATCACTATTTCCAGCGCCAGGCCGACATTGTGCAGGCGCATGGCGGTGACATCGATAAGTTCGTCGGCGATCAGCTCATGGCCGTTTTCCATGGCGAGACCATGTCACGGGATGCGGTTGCCTGCTCCCTGGAAATCCAGGGCGTTATGGATGAACTTGGCCGGGAGTATGCAAAGGCTGAACTTGAAGTCGGCATTGGCGTCGATGTCGGTGAGGTTGTCGTTGGTGCTATGGGCTCATCCCAACGCATGGACTACACGGTGCTCGGAGACCATGTGAATGTCGCTGCGCGCCTGTGCTCCCATGCAGCGCCAAAAGAAACGCTGATCAGTGAAAGCGTCCAGGCCGATATCAAGAGTGAAGGCGGCTTTGCGTTTAAAGCGCTGAAGCCCCTGAGCGTCAAAGGCAAGAGCAAAGCCCTCAAGGTCTATTCTGTAGATGCAGCGCCTGTTGTCACCAAGGGTCGCAAGCCTGCAGCCAAAACCCGGCAACCCGAAAAGGCGACCCGCACCTGAGTTGGGTGCAAATTATGACAGGCGCTGAAAAAGCAGGGATGCATAATTGAATGGCTGTTGCCGAAATTCCTCAGAAACGGGTCAGCCGCAAACAGTCAAAATCTGTACGCCGCGAGCAGCTGATCAAGGCCACAATCGATTGCCTTGCAAAGCAAGGCTATTCGGACACCACTTTGGCGGATGTTGCCGATAGGGCAGGGCTTTCCCGCGGTATCGTGAATTTCCATTTCGAGAGCAAGGAAAAGCTCCTTGTCGAAACTCTGCGCTACCTCGCGGATGAGTATGCTTCGCATTGGAATGCAGCGCTGGAGCGCGCGGGGGCAAGCCCGGCGCGAAAGATGTGGGCCCTCGTTGCTGTCGATTTTGACCGCGAGGTCTGCAACCGCCGTAAGGTTGCAGCCTGGTGCGCCTTTTGGGGCGAGGCTAAATCACGCCCCACCTACCAGCAGCATTGCGGCGCCCGCGATGAATATTATCAAGACACCCTGACCGCCATCTGTTCGGAGTTGGAAACAGAAGGTGACTACGGACATGACGCTGCCAAGGTGGCCCTGTCTCTCGATGCAATGCTTGAAGGCCTGTGGATGCGCTTGCTGTTCATGAGTCGCGAAGTCAAGCGCGAAGACCTGCACGCCTGTGCCGTCGAACAGATCGTCGCCCTGTTCCCAAAACACTTCACCCGCGACGGCGTCATCTCAGACTGATTGCAGTGGTGCTCTGACCGCCAGAGACGAAAACGGTGCATTTCTTTGAGAGTTCCCAGTCCCGTCAAGGCGGGGCATCATACGGACACACCTTCGTCATACTTGTCTTTGAGGATGGGATGAGGTTTCCAGGCGGATAAATCGAATTTGGCGGAACGGGAAACCTGGATGAGGTGAGCCAACTTCACAAGCCGGAGAGAGATGATGAAGCAGACTTTGATCACGGTATCGATACTTGCGATGACCGCGGCAACCTTCACTATCGGCGCACATGCGCTACCACTTGCCCCTGATGCAATTCCCGAAAGCTATACACCGACGGATTCCGTGGTGACAGTTGCCAACCGACAGCGTCAGGCGACACGTATCAGTCAAATCCCACGATCTGTACAGATTGCCATGACGCCAAGAATTCAACAGCTGGCTGCTGCAAACGGCGGTAGTGGCACCGCCCAGCTTGACGACGCGGAGGCCAATCTGGCCTGTGGTGGCGACTATTTGATGGTGACGTGGGACGAGGATAAACACGGTGATCCTATTTCAGGCACAACCGTACTGCATTGCAACGATGGTGGACAAATTCCTGTCGATTAATCGGCCAGACATTCCCACTTAGACAAACAGCCATCTTCTAGTGCCCGATGCAGACGAGTTGGGCTGAGCGGCACCGCACAACCACGGGCGGTCAACCCAGGGGCTTGGGCGCATATTCTCATTTCTGCTATTTGTCAGACTTAATGGCCTGTACGGCGCCGACCTGCCGCCGGGAGGATGAAAGGGAAGGCGTTGCGCCTGCCAGGAACGTCGGTGATTTGGGCCAATGCCTGGATGGAGCAACGTTGCGCAATAGGATGCGTTTCAGATTTCTCTCAAGAACACGGCAAACGCGCGCAAATCGAGAGAAAATTCCGGATCAACGCCGGAACACAGGGTTGAATTACTTTTAGTTTGACAAATAGCAAAATAGTCAAATAAATTTACCATATTGGGGTTTCCGGACGCGATCCGGGAACTCTCGAACAATTTGAGGAGGGTGTTAGAAAATGAGTACTCACAAAGTGACCGGAGGATGCATGTGCGGCGCGGTGCGCTATGGAGCTCCTGACGCCCATGCTGTCGTCAATTGCCATTGCACGTCCTGCAAGAGCCATACGGGAGCACCG
>JAJFHB010000405.1 GCA_021775795.1 Hyphomicrobiales bacterium
CTATTGCGACAGGGTTGCCTGTGCTGTGGGCCGGTTGTGCGTCAAGATATTCGGCGAACCAGGTCCCAACGGTCGCGCGGTTGCCGACGCTCTCGGGCGGGCACTGCAACTGACAAACATTCTACGTGATGTCCATGAGGATGCAGAACGCGGGCGCATCTATATGCCGCGCGAAATTCTCGAGGGCCATGGGCTCGACACTACTTCGCCGGAAAAAGTTCTGGCGCATCCTGAACTGCTCGCCGCGTGGAGAAATCTTGCGGGTTATGCGGCGGAAGAATACGAACGCGCAGAACTCGCTCTGGCGGAATGTTCGCCGGAAAAAATGCGACCCGCGCGGATTATGATGGAAGTTTATCGCCGTAATTTTGAGCGGATGATTGCACGGGCGACAATCCAGATTCCAAAGCCGCCTGCACCGGGCTCGGTCGGGCATTTTCTGCATAAGGCGGAAAAGCTCTACATTGCGGCGCGCTACGGCCTGACCTGAGCACATGAGCCGGACCTTGATAGGCGGGGCAGGACTTGCCGGCCTTGCATGCGCTCTCAAGCTGAGCGCCGCAGGCCACGACGTCACCCTCCTCGAAGCCGCGCGCCACGCAGGTGGCCGCTGCCGCTCCTTCCATGACAAACAACTCGATTGCACCATCGACAATGGCAATCATCTTCTGCTCAGCGGCAACTGGGCGGCGCAGGAGTTTTTGAAATCCGTAGGCGCGCAAGACCGTTTGACCGGTCCAGACATTGCGGCCTATCCGTTTTTTGATGTTTCGAACGGCGAACGCTGGACGGTCAGACCAAGCGCTGGCCGCCTGCCCTGGTGGATATTCGATGCCCAGCGCCGGGTAGCCGGCACGAAGCCTTCCGACTATCTGTCCATCGCCCGTCTCCTACGCCGCAACGATGGAAAAGCACTGCAGGAGGTCATCGCCACAAACGGTGCTCTTTACGAACGGTTTTGGGATCCATTTGTTGTCGCTGTTTTGAACACGGAAACGCCACTTGCAGCGGCAGCATTGCTGACACCGGTTCTGCATGAAACTTTCATGCGGGGTGCCGCTTACTGCCGCCCTCTCATTGCCCGCGACGGCCTGTCTGAAACATTCATCTCTCCAGCTCTCGAAGAACTGAAGAAGCGTGGTGTCAAAATCAACTTCGGAGCGCGTATCAGTGCTGTAAATCTGAAGGAAGATCAGGTTGCAAGCATCTCAATCGGCGAGCATGTGACTGAACTCAACCACGACGACAAGCTAGTCCTTGCAATGCCTGCTCCGGTAACGTTGAACCTCGTCGACAGCCTCACGGGCCCGACAGCATATTCTCCCATCATCAATCTGCACTTTCGGCTTCAACAGCCTCAGACCGTGTTGGCTGACAACAGTTTCATGGGCATTGTCGGCGGCACCGCGCAATGGCTCTTCGTGCGTGGCGACATTGCTTCGGTCACCATCAGCGCTGCGGACACCCTGGTGGACACCCCCAAGCACAAGATCATAGAAGCAGTCTGGACAGATGTGGCAAGAGCTCTGAAGCTCGATGTGAATGCAATCCCCGCCTGCCAGGTGATCAAGGAGAGAAGGGCAACTTTCCTGCAAACGCCGGAACAGGTCGCTCTGCGCCCAGGCCACAGAACACATCTTAGCAACCTGCTGCTGGCCGGTGATTGGACTGACACAGGTGTTCCAGCCACCATAGAAGGCGCAATACGCTCAGGGTTTTCTGCCGCTGCATGCATAACTGCCCCATGAGTGCTTCACGGCAACGGATCGGCATTGTCACCGGACTGCGTTTCGAACGCGCTGTCCTGACACGTTGGAAAGGTGCGCTGGGCGGGCTTGCTCCACTTACAGCCTGTGCAGCAGCCAACACAGACAAAGCTCGGACAGCGGCCGAAGAAATGGTGGCGCAGGGTGTGCGTGGTCTTGTCAGTTTTGGCATAGCCGGAGCACTGAACAACAACCTCAAACCGGGCGTTCTGGTCATCGCACAATGTGTACTCGATGAGGATGGCAACCGGTTTGAGACCGACGCTGCATGGTCTGGCCGGTTAAAGGGCATGTTGCTTTCGAATGTCGTGTGCAGTGACGCAACGCTGGTGTCAGTGGCACAACCGGTAGTGACGGTCGCGGGCAAAGCCAATCTCCATCAAAAGTTTGGAACCGGTGCCGTCGATATGGAATCAGCCGCGGTAGCTCTCATAGCCCAACGCAATAATCTGCCGTTCCTCGTGGTTCGGGCTATTGCAGATGCAGCGGATCAGGAACTTCCAGAAGTGGCGCTGGCGGCTGCAAACAAGAATGGGTCCGTAAGCATCGGGGCAGCACTTCGTGCCCTCATTCAACACCCGTCCCAACTCCCCTCCACTCTTCGCTTAGGACGCCAGAGTGGGAGCGCAAAGCGGACCCTGGCCCGCGTCGCACACGCCGGCCTGCCAAACTTCGGCTTGCTGTAAATCGGTTCAGCTTCGCTTTAAGGCACTGCCAGGACTAGCTGGCCCGGGCGCGCTCCCCGTCGGCACGCTCTTCGTCAGCGACGACCTTCTCATCATCAGAGAGAAAGTCATACACGTGCTTCTCGAACACATACTCCGCCGGGCGCTGGTTCTCCAGTGAGATTTCAGGTGCCATGGGCTTTTCCGTATCGACACCCTTCATCCACACGCGCAAGGCTTTGAGCGGGTGTTTCACGGTATCTGCAACCGAAGTCGGCTCAAAGCCGCAGTGCACCATGCAGTTGGCGCATTTTTCGTAGCGGCCGGTACCGTAAGCGTCCCAGTCTGTGGTTTCCATCAACTCGCGGAAGCTTGACGTGTAGCCTTCACCAACCAGGTAACAGGGCTTTTGCCAGCCGAATATGTTTCGGGTTGGATTGCCCCACGGGGTGCACATGTATTCCTGGTTGCCGGCGAGAAAATCGAGATAAAGGGTCGACTGGTTGAACACCCAACCGCGGCCCTTGCCGCGCCGGAAGATGTCACGAAACAACTCTTTTGTTTCGCGGCGCCTGAGGAAATGATTTTTCGCCGGGGCCCGCTCATAGGCATAGCCCGGAGAGACCGTAATGCTCTCCACACCCAGGGTGCTGACGTAATCGAAAAACTCTGAAACCTTTTCGGGCTCAGCGTTGTTGAACAGCGTGCAGTTGACCGTTACCCGAAATCCTCTGTCTACCGTTTCCTTGATGGCAGCGACGGCTTTGTCGAACACGCCATCCTGATCCACGGCAATATCATGCTCTTCCTGCAATCCATCCAGATGAACCGAAAAGGTCAAGTAAGGGCTGGGCGTGAAGAGATCGAGTTTCTTCTTGAGAAGAAGAGCATTGGTACAAAGATAGACGAATTTCTTGCGTGCAACGATGCCTTCCACAATCTTGTCCATCTCGCGATGGATCAGTGGCTCACCACCGGGGATGGAGACAATCGGCGCACCGCATTCATCAACAGCCTCAAGGCATTCTTCCACAGAAAGGCGCCGGTCGAGGATCGATTTTGGATAGTCAATCTTGCCGCAACCCGGGCATGCCAGATTGCATCTGAAGAGGGGCTCAAGCATCAGAACAAGCGGATACCGCTCCACGCCACGAAAGCGCTGTTTCATTATGTATGAGCCAACACGAAACTGCTGAATGAAAGGTACGGCCACCCCTGTACACCCCAACTTATTGTCGTTTCACACACGCTTCAGGCTTTACATGCCTGATAGACATTCACCAAAGAGTGCGCGCGCCGAGTTAACGTCGCTGATCCTTCCACATGGCCCTTTTGCAGTGCAGCGTCAAGGTCCATTTCCGAAATTGAACGAGACGTGAAGGGTCCTGCATCCGGCGGCGGATATCACTCCCCGTAAGAGGATTCCGGTCGTTCCGGCACAGGTCTCGTCAGGAAGGAAATTACCGTTGGCAGCACGACCAGTGTCGAGAGCAGCGTAAACGATATTGCGATGGTCAAAAGCAACCCCATGGAAGCCAGACCCTGGTGGCTGGAAATGCTCAGGCTTGCAAATGAGCCAATGGTTGTGAGAGCACTGAGTAACACGGCCCGCGGCGTGTTGGTCTCCATGAAGTTTTCGGTACCATTCCCAGACAGCACTCGGACCACCAGATGGACGCCGCCGGCGACACCGAGCCCGATCAGCAGTGGCAGCACAATGACATTCGCAAAATTGAAGGCAATCCCGAACCACACAGTTGCCGCAAGAGTGAGGATGCCAGACAGGATTATCGGCAAAAACACGAGCAGAACTCCGATGATGCTTCGCAATGCGATCAACAACACCACAAATATCAAGACACCGGCCACGCCTGTGGCAATGAACATGGATTCCACAACGACGTCGCTGGATTTCACGATTTCAACGGTCGTACCCGTTGCTCGCGGTGCAACGGCAAGTACGGCATTCACGAAGGTACGCAATTGAGTTTCGTCTGACAGATTTTGCGATGGCAGCACTTCAAGACGAAATTTGCCGTCCGCACTGATGTAACGGTTGCGGATCGAATCCGGGAGCGTTTCGAGGGTTACTTCAGTTCCCGAAACGGAAGTGTTGATACGGTCGACCACACCCGGAAGCTTTCGGAAGATGGCATATTCCAGTTCGGCATCACGTGCGGGATCGCCCGCGGACGATTGAATGTAAAGCTGCAGGCTCTCAGCCAACCGCAAGGCAGCGGGTGCTGATTGATCATCGGCCGCTGAAACAAACTGTTGGATGTATCCCTGAATAGTTGCCAGCGCCTGCGTGCGTGCCTCCGTCCCGATATCGGTTGGCTCACGCAAATTCACCCGCTCCATTCCCAAGCGAAGCGTCTGTACAACAGGCAACTTACGCTCCTGCCCCAACGGCAGGAAAGTAAGTGCAGATACCACACCGCGCACATCATCCAACGCTGTCAGGTCCTGAACGGCCGATGCGATGGCTGCTTCATCGTCAACAATCAACTGAATGATGTAAGGCGAAGTTGCACCATTTTCGAATAGCTCAAGGAACGCCTGAACTGATGGCGTTTCAGGGTCTTTCAAGGCGACGGGATCTCCATCGAACCTGACCTGGGAGAGAAAGAAGACGGCCACAATGCATGCCAACATTGTTGCCCCGGTTGCCCACAAACGCCAATGCCGAAGCAGCCGGATTTGCGGCGCTTTCGCGTGCCGCTTATCACCATCAAAAGTGGGGGTCAGCGGCATCAGAGAAAGCAATGCGGGAAGAACCGTGAGAGAACAGATAAACGCTATCAGCATGCCTGCGGCTGAAATTATGCCGAGTTGCGCCATGCCGTGGAATGATGTCGGTGTGAAAGCCAGAAAGCCCATCGCCGCGGCGCCAGTGCACATCGCAAGCGCACCCCCTACCCCGATGCTGGTATTGGACAAGGCAAGGCGGAGAGGTCTTCCCCGTTTTGTCTCTTCCTCATAACGCAGGGCAAAGTGAATTGCGAAGTCGATCCCCAGACCCAGGAAGAGAACAGCAAAGGCGACCGAAATCAGGTTGAGGTAACCGATCGCAATTGTGGCAAAGCCCGCTGTGCACAAGAGCCCGATGACGAGGGTAAGTATGGATGCTGCAACAAGACGCCAGGATCGTACACCAAAAGTCAGTACAACGCTGACAAGCACCAGCGAAATTATGCCCGCAAGAATGGAGCTGTCAGTGACGCTGCGCATTTCTTCCGCCGAAAGCGCGATATCACCCGTAAAGCGGATTTGCACAGCACCGGAAAAATTTGTCTCCGGGTCGTTTGCAAGCTGCTGCGCTTCCTGCATTGCCTCTTCCGCAGGCGCAAGAGACTGAAAATTCAGCACTGGTTTGATGAAGACAAACCGGCGTGTGCCGCTACGCTCGCTTGAGCCTGCTGCCAGAAAGCTCTCCCAATCCAGATCATCCCGACGTCCTTGTGAGTGGGCAAGGAACACCCGGTTCAACTCATCCAGAAACGGCAGGAAGTTCGCAAGCGTTGCGCCCTGCTGCAACTGGGAGCCCAAACCCTGAAACACTGTGACCAGGCCGCGCATGGTCTGGTCGTTCGAGAGAGCGGCAATCAACGGCAGACCGGCCTGCAACTGTGTAGCAACCTGGTTTAGCTCTGCTTCACTCAAATAGAGCATGCCGTGGCTGTCGAAAAACGTATCGACACCAGGTGCGTAAACATCGGTAAACAAGTCCGGCCGTGTCTCGAAGGACGTCACCAAAGAACGGGCGGCTTCCGTTGCAAGCTCGGATGTTTCAGCATCAACCACCGCAATTAGGGTTCTGTCCAGTTGAGGAAACAGGCGCGCGAACTCTTCGTAACGCTTCCGGAAATCCAGATCAGGGTCGATCATGCCGGACAAGTTCGTGTTGACCGAAAGGAAGAGCGTTGTTGTTCCGAGAGCTGCCGCCGCGACCAGAAATGCCGAAACAACAACGGCTCGGGCATGAAGGACACAAAAGTCAACACAACCGGCAAGGCTGTCCTGTATGCGCGCACTCAGTTTGTTTGCAAAAGACATATTTGGACAATGCTACCTAAAATATCCGGGCTACCCAAAATATCCGGGCTACCTGGACCACCCGGGCTACCTGGAGCGCCCAGCTGCGATAAATCGTTGCTGCTTCAATAACGGGATACATTCCGTTTCCTTGACAAGGCGTTAGGAATGTCCGCCGTGCCTGATCGCCAGGAGGTCACAGTTTCCACTACGTATTTTGCTGAAATCTTCAAATACCGGTCACTGGACGCACTTGATGTCGCAACAAGCGCACCTTTCACCCACAAAATCGGCGAAATAATGTTGGATTTAGTCCCGATTCACACTTGTGACAATGATTTTCTGATTCACAAAGTGTCACGCCTTACCCGCCATATCGATCCAAA
>JAJFHB010000406.1 GCA_021775795.1 Hyphomicrobiales bacterium
GCGACCATTACCGAACCCGTCTGACCCACAGTCTTGAGGTCGCGCAGATTGCGCGCTCCATCGCCCGCGAACTGGCTCTTGACGAGGATCTCACGGAAGCACTGGCGCTGGCCCATGATTTTGGCCATACGCCCTTTGGCCATGCCGGCGAGAGCGCCCTTGATGAGTGCATGAGACGTCACGGTGGCTTTGACCATAATGCGCAGACGTTGCGAATTGTGACCAAGCTTGAGCAGCGTTACGCAAGTTTCGATGGCCTCAATTTGACGTGGGAGACTTTGGAAGGCATGGTGTAGCATAATGGCCCGCTGGTGTCAGAGGATGGCACGCCCATTGGTGTCTATGAGCAAGACGGTTTACCCCAGGTACTGACTGAATTTGCAGAAGCGCAGTCGCTGGAACTTGCAACATTTGCATCTGCGGAGGCTCAGGTGGCGGCAATATCAGACGACATTGCCTACAATGCCCATGACATAGATGATGGTCTGCGAGCTTCCTTGTTCGATGTGATCGATCTGGCCGATGTTCCTCTGGTGGATGGTGCTCTCGGTGAGGTATTGAAACTTCACCCAAGTCTCGATCGCCCGCGGCTCATTCATGAAACCGTTCGCCGTCTCATTTCGTTGATGGTTGGAGATGTAATAGAAGCATCGCGCCAGCGCCTGCGTTTGCATGATCCGCAATCTGCTGACGATGTTCGGACTACAAACAGCCCGATTGTCGGGTTTTCTCCACACGTGAACGCGCAAAATCGGGAACTGCAGAAGTTTCTGTCCGATCGCATGTACCACCACGAACGTGTTTATGATGTCATGCAGCGGGCACAAAGGGTTGTACGGGACCTGTTCGAGACATTTACCGATGATCCTGCGAAAATGCCGATGGAATGGCAGCAATCAACCGATGCGACACCTGACGAGACGACCGTGCGTAGTATTTGTGATTTCATCGCCGGCATGACGGATCGTTATGCGCTCGAACAACACCGTCAGTTGTTTGATGTGGGGCCATTATTCAGATAATTCAGCGTAGCTGGCGCACAGGTGGGTGCTTCTCATCCCTCACCAGAGAGCCACAACTGGCATTTGTGTTAACGATTTTAGTATTAACTGTGTTGCAATTCGAATCGAAACTGGCGACATTGTAAGACGTTGCCGAGGGCTGAGTACTAGACTGCTATTGGCGTGACAGTCTGGATGTCTTGATTGTATGAGCAAAAAGCAGGCTGAAGTGCCGGTTATCACTCGTTTAAATCACGGCAAAGAGTCGCCGCAATTGCGGTCTAAGGGTTTAATGGGACCAAAATTTAGCGCTGCACGGCTCGCGATGTCGCGAGTGGTGTAGTATCATATGTAAAGTTCAGGTGTTACGAGCTGGGAAGGTTAGGGGTCGAACCAGTTGACGAACTCAGATAGCGGGATTCGCTATGGATAACGACGCTTCCAACTACAGGTCTCGCAGCGATGCGAGCCGTCGGCTGTTCGGGGACAGGCCGAGTGATGAGGTGGCAACGCGAGAAGCGGAGCCAACCTTTGAATCTGAAGGCCCTGCATTCGAATCACCCTTCAGCCGTGACGAGCCGGCTTCGTCCGAGAGATCGGCTTATCGGCGCTCACGCGGTGATGCTCCCGAGACCCCGGAAAGACCTTCGGCGTCGCGCGCGAGTATTTTTGATCGTGATCCGGCACCGCGCGATGCTGATCGTGGATTCTCATCGACACCGCGTTCAACCGCGAGCGATGGAACTAGCGGTCGCTCGGAAGGCGCATTTGACAGCCCCCGGGAAACCGTGAAGCACGGCTTTGACCGGCTGCGGGAGAAGACCTCGATATTTGATCGTGAGCCACCTGCATCCGGCTCGCTGTTTTCACGTGGTGATGAAGATCGTGTTGGCCGCAATGACAATGGCAGCCAGCGGGAATCCACCCTGCGAGGCGGATATGACAGCGCAAGCAATTATGCGCCGAATACCCGACGTGAGGAAACAGCGCCCCGGCTTGATCGGCTTGGAGATGATGTTCCGCCAGCCCGGCGCAGTTTTGATGCTTTCGGCGACGAACCAGCCCCGCGTGAACGACAGGGATCGTCTGGCTATTCGGCGACAAGGTCTGATGAGAGCGCCTACGATCGTGCTCCACAGACGAGCTATGGCCGTGAGAGAGATGCCTACGAGGCTCCGGCAGATGACAAGTACGCCTGGGATGCGGGCTCAAACGACGACGGCTATCAGGGCTTGCATGCTCAGGAACTGGCCAGTGTCGATGAGGCCTATGCCCGTGAATACGAATATACCGATGAGTCCGTAGACTACAAACGCGCCGAGCCGTCTGGCTACGAAGAGTTTGGCCAGTTCGATGAACAGTATGACGAATATCCTGACAACCGCCGTAGGCGCGGACCATTTTTGCTGCTCGGCAGCCTGATTGGTGTTGCCGCAATCGCAGGCGGACTGATACTCGTTTATAATCAAGGCGTTAGAGAAGGGCAGAACGATGTAGTCGTTCTGGAAGCACCTGTCGATCCTGCCAAACTCGAGCCTACTGAACCGAGTGGGTTGCAGGTCTCCGGTCGCACGAAGTTGATTTACGATCGCATCATCGGTGAGGCGACGATTACGGATGAAACGTTCGAGAGCCGCGAAGAACCGCTTCTTGATCCAAACGCCCAGGCCCTGACGAACGGTGACGACGCTATTGGTCTCAGTGAAAGTGGGCAAACTACAGGATCACAAAGCGGCGAAACCAGTGGCAGCGAACCTCTGCCCCTGCCGCTTCCACCTCCGCCCAGCGTTTCGACTGATAATCAGCAAAGCGGGACACTTTTGTCGAACGGTGAAACGCAGGTAGCGACGGGTGAGCAGCCGATCTCACTTGAGCCGCCAACAACGCAGGATCCGTCTCTGCCCTCAACAGTCATTCAGCCACCTTCTGGCGATCAACCGACAGGGTTGGTTGCGCCCGAACAGGCCGCCGCTGTAGAAGAGGATCTGCCGGATCAAATAGCGCAGTTGATTACATCGCCGCCACTTCCTCAGGACAAACCTGTGCCGCCGTCACGGCTCGTTGAATCTGCACCGGCTGTACCCACCGGCGAAGTGGAAGCCAATGCACTACCTGGTTCTGTTCCGCGCGATGACGCGCAGGATGGCGGCCAATCCGGTCCGACTCCTCTGATATTGCAACCTGCACAACAGGAAACGCTGGAGTCTGCGGAGCCACCAACGCAGAACACCAATCTGGGTGACCAGATTGCCTCTGTATTACCCGATGACATTGCACCTCAACCGGAGGCAGCCCCGGCGCCCCTGGTAGGCGGACGTTATGTTGTTCAACTTGCATCCTATAGCTCGGCAGCGGAAGCTCAGCAGGAGTTTGCCCGACTGCAAAGCCGACACGGAACCATCCTCGCCAACTATCAATCACTCATCGAAGAGGCTGATCTTGGTTCAAGAGGGATCTATCACAGGTTGCTCGTCGGGCCGATGGAACAGCGCGCTTCCGCATCGCAACTTTGCAACTCGCTCATTTCAGCTGGTGAGCGTGACTGTTTCGTGCGCGAGCGTTAGGCGTGTTGAGTTTGCGTGCCCGCTTTTCATGGCAGATGACCTAAGTGGGCTCGAAGGCGTTCATCTCAGGCTGTAGCGGGCCTTCACTGACACCGGATGAACGGA
>JAJFHB010000407.1 GCA_021775795.1 Hyphomicrobiales bacterium
GGTGCAGCGATGTGTGGGTGTGCTTCATAGCCGACGATCTCAAAGTCTTCATACTCAAAATCGTCCAGGGCCAGCCGTTCCGCCTTGATCACCAATCTGGGCAGAGGCAACGGCTCCCGGGCCAGTTGGGCATCGGCCTGCTCGATATGATTGAGATAAAGATGCGCATCACCAAGTGTGTGGACGAATTCGCCGACCCGGTAACCGGTCACATGCGCGACAAGGTGTGTGAGGATGGCGTAAGAGGCAATGTTGAAGGGGACGCCCAGGAAAATGTCGGCGCTGCGCTGGTAGAGCTGACACGAAAGCCGCCCGTTGGCGACATGGAACTGAAACAGACAATGACACGGTGGTAGCGCCATCTCGTCCACTTCAGACGGGTTCCAGGCGCTGACAACAAGTCGACGTGAGCTCGGATTACTGCGGATTGCCTCAACGACGTTGGCTATCTGGTCAATGGAACCGCCGCCGGGCGTCGGCCAGCTACGCCACTGCTGACCATAGACGGGCCCAAGGTCTCCGTTCTCATCTGCCCACTCATCCCATATTCGGACCCCATGTTTGTTCAGATAGGCGATATTCGTATCGCCTTTCAGGAACCAGAGCAGTTCGTGAATTATCGATTTCAGATGTAAGCGCTTTGTGGTGACAAGCGGAAATCCCTGCGCAAGATCGAACCGCATTTGGTGCCCGAAAACGCCAAGCGTTCCGGTACCGGTTCTATCTTCCCGCGTATCACCGTGCTCGCGGACCCGCCGCATGAGATCGAGATATTGCTGCATCACTTCACATCCCGTCAGTAAGCTTCAAAACCGCCGTAGAATTGCGCGGCGGCCAGGGCATTCATAACGCCATGAGCAACGATTGGCGGCCAAAGTGAGCCAGAAAGCCACCTTACAGCGCCAAGGACTATGCCGATGACGAAAATAACTCCAACGATCATCCAGTCATATTGAATATGGATAACCGACCACAAAACAGACGTCACCAGAATGGCGCCCAGAGGGCCCAGCCTTGATTGCATCAGCCCGCCAAATAGAAAACCTCGAAACAGAAGCTCTTCTCCCAAAGGCGCCATGACGACGAGCAGAATGACACCCAGCCAGGCGGGACCCAGCATCCACATCCAGTCGCTGACATCTTCGTAGGGAACCTCCACAAATGCCTCGAGCAGTGCACTTGGTATAACCGTAAAAACGATGGCCAAAACAGACCAGACTGCAATGGCAGCGAGGCTTTTGCCGCGTACGGCAAGCATCGTCCCTCTGTTGTACCCAAGTTTCGGGCGGGTAAGCAGAAGCACCATCGCTATCATCACCAGAAACTGCACAAGAGTGAGGAAGCCTGCAGATTCCAGAGCAACGTCAATCATCAACTGCTCATAGTCATCAGACGAAAGATCCTGCGTCGCCTCGCCCAGCTGCAACGCCTTCAAAACAAGAGCAAAAAAGAATGCCAGGAACAGCGCGCCGAAGGTTATCAGCGCCGTCAGTATCGTCCACAGAACCGTTTCCCAGGGTGACCAGCGGAAATCGGATGTCGTGAAATTACCCGGCGCCGCAGACATGCCGTCTTCCAACTCCGTTTTACGGGAAAAATCGCTCATATCTTCACTGTAATTCGATTCGAACTGCCTACCTCTGACGATGGGCCTTTTTTTGGTAACATTTTCCACCTATATTAGCTTTGTCAGTTCTGCTGACTATGGCGATAAACTGGCGTCGCAATAAACCATTCGGACCCGGGGGCGGTACCCGGCACCTCCACCAATTTTCACAGCCTGGTCATGGGCCACTGTGGGGGTGAAATAGGATCGACGAGGGTGTAAAGGGCGTACTTTTGCTCGGCATGGTACCACCGATATCGGGCCATTATAGTAGTTGCAAATGACAACAACTATGCTGAGGAAGCTCTCGCTGCGTAATGCAGTGCGAGTAACCGAAATTAAAGCCCTAGGCCGTCAGCCGGTCTAGGCGGGGTCCGAGGGCACCTGTCAACAGAAGCCCTCACTTGCTACCCTGTTATGCTACTCAGGGAATTTGGGGTTCAACAGATAAAGCGAATCGCGCGAATATACCTTCGGGGCGACAAACGCTGGGACTGATTGATGGCTGAGGATCTGATGCGGTACGACTTACTGGCGCAGGATGCGCTAAGAGGTGTCGTACGATTTGCACTGAAAAAGGTAGAGCGGAGTGGTTTACCAGGTGAACACCACTTCTACATAGCCTTCGACACGACAGCGCCGGGCGTTCGATTATCAGATCGCCTGCGCAAGCAATACCCCAAGGAAATGACCATCGTGCTGCAGCACCAGTATTGGGGCCTTGATGTGCAGGACGAAAAATTTGTGGTCGAACTGAGCTTCGACAACATCCCGGAAAAGCTGATCGTCCCCTTCGTGACCATCAAGGGCTTCTTTGACCCAAGCGTACAATTTGGTCTGCAGTTTGAACCAAGCGAAGCAAACGAGAACACCGATCTTGAGACACAGGATACGGAACCGCAGGAGCAGGCTGCTCAGGTACTTGTAGGCGGCTCGGATGTTGAAGACCCGGGCGCAGCGCCAGAGCCTGACATGGAAGCCAACGATTCCGGCCTCCAGGCTGACAATGACAAGGTCGTGAAGCTCGACGCATTCCGGAAGAAATAGCCGCATGAGCGGGTGCGGTTTCCGCACAACAATTAGTCGATAACTGAGGCTTCCGGCACCGCCGGATTTACAATGTGAAATGGCGCGAACGCAAAGGCGGTTCCGCTAACGCCTGAATCGACCTACACTGTACACGCTTGAATTCCAATCCTCGAAAATGCCGAGCGGTTGAAAGAGGGACAAAATACGATCCCTTTCTTGCTGGTCGACGGAAAGTTAAAACTGTCATGACGAAAGCAAAAGCACGGGCCCGCGCGAAAGCAAGAGCGGCTGCCAAAATCACAAATCCGGAAGCCAAGAGCAGCAAGCCGGACATAAAAGAGCATTTGGGCCGCTTCGATCCCAAGTCCAATTCCATGCGCAACACAGATGCGGGCGCCAACCTCAGAAGCAATGCAGGCATGCAGCGTGGCGCAGCACGCTCACGCTAAAGTTCTTCAACGAGATAACTAAGCTCAGACGCCAAAGCCGGCATCTGATCTCAAGGCACAGCGGTTACCGTCAGGATCATTGAACTCAGCGGTCGTCCCCCATTCGTGACGCTGCACGACTATGTCCACACCCTTGCCGCTGAGATCGCTGGAAACCGCTTCCACATCTTCAACGTTGAAGCGGAACTTGGTTGGGCACTGTTCAATGGACTTACCCGATGGTTGCGCCTCCCCGCCGGGTTCAACCATCAAATAGGCGCCGCCAAGATCAAAGCAGGTCAGCTGTTCGCCGGGCCTGTCAATTTCATAGAGCAGTTCCAGTCCCAGCACATTCCCGTAAAAAGCTACGCATTCCCTGTAATTTCCGGTGTTCAAAATGATACCGGCCTTCGAAAAATCCATGAGTTTGCCCTCTTTGGCTAGATACGGGTTGGACTGATAGAGGCAAGCGCACCCGTGTGGAACAGCGTCCTCGAGATCACCCTCCCAACATCCCGCGCCTCATTCACCGAAGCACCACAACAAAGCAACGGTGACAAGGCCGTGCGCACGGGTATCATGACAGACTGATTCTCCAGCAGAACTGACAAATACAAAGAAACAAATGCTCAAACTGAAACCGATCTCCCGACTGGCACTTATTGTCCTGATCAGCCTTGC
>JAJFHB010000408.1 GCA_021775795.1 Hyphomicrobiales bacterium
GACCGCGACTTTCTCGACCGTGTGGTGTCCTCCACCCTCGCCTGTGACCCGGACAATCCCGATGGCACCTGGCGCGAATATGCCGGCGGCTATTCGGACATGATCGCGCAACGCAAAGGCGCACCTTCAAAGGCGAAGTCGGCAGAGGTGAAAGCGGAAAAGGCCAAACAGTCTCGGAAGCCGGTTTCTCAGTCGCAAAAGCCCAACCGGCCGGCTTTGAGCTTTACGGAGAAGCACCGGCTTGAAACCCTGCCTATGGAAATCGAGCGTCTGCAGGAAGATGCCCGGAAACTGCAGGAACGCCTGAGTGAACCGGATCTTTACAAACGCGATCCTGAGGCCTTTCAAAACTCATCCCGCGAGCTTTCCGGGGTTCAGACAAAGCTTGATCAGGCGGACGAAGAATGGCTCTCCCTCGAACTTAAGCGCGAAGAGCTTGAAAACAGCTGAAATTGAGGCTGCCGTGATGAAGCGTTCTTGATCGTTCCTGCGATGCATCTTACCATGGGCGCATGGTGCAGGGCTTGGAACATGTGGGCAAACAATTGTCCGTCGTCCTCTGGGGCAAGAACAATGACGGCGAAGAAGAAGCCATCACGTTTTCCGGAGGCCTGATCTATGATGGTGACGATTTTCTCGTTGATCGCAGTCCGGAAAATGCGCCCTTTCGTCTGATCGAAGACTGGGTGAGCGATATCACCGCAATGGCTGGCGAACTGGCAGAAATATTTCCCGGTTCTGACCTTATCTTGCAGCTCACCGTAGGAGATCTTCCCGGTGATGTTGATAAGTCGACATTGCAGAAAACGGGCTTTGTATGGCCGAAAAGCAAATAATGAGCGCCCACGTGGGGGCACGCTCGCTTTGACCTGGGGCTCCTATCAACGCAGTGGCCTGGGAGATCAGATCTTCGAGGTGGAGCTCAACGCTGCCAGCAAATGGTCGCCAAAGCCAACATCGCCGGCGTAGGCCGCACCAAAGGTGAGGGCTAACATTGCCATCACGAAGGCACTCAGAAATGCCCCTGTGAACGTCCATGTGCGTAATCGAACATCATACTCAAAATCTATGGTCATTTTTCACCTCGCAGTCCATCCTCTCGCGTGCGTTCTTTGAGACGCTTCGCATTTGTCTGCCGTGATCTCAAAAGTAGTACGGCGAACCTGAACCGCAGATGAAGGGAAGCCCGAGGCATCGGGCATGACATTAGCGACGGTTGGACTTCTGGCTAAAGGACTGACAACATGACGATATTCGAAAGGATTGGCGTACCGGTCATCATCAACGCGAAAGGCACCGGCACCCGGCTTTCGGGCGCCTTGATGGATCGCGAGGTTGCGGACGCCATGGCGGAGGCCGCCGATTACTGCGTTGATATTGCAGAACTTCAGGCCGCCGCCAGCCGCACGATTGCACATGTGACCGGAGCAGAAGCAGGCTATGTCACATCAGGTGCTGCAGCTGGACTGCTTCTCGCAACGGCTGCCTGCGTGGCCGGACTGAACCCTTCGCACATGGGCCGATTGCCCGACACCTCGGGGATGCGCGATGAAGTTATCATGGTGCGGGGCCAGCGCAACTTTTACGACCATGCCGTGCGCACTGCTGGCGTGAAAATCATTGAAGTTGGCCTGCCGGACCGCCATGCAGGGGCTGGAGTTCGCGACACGGAAACCTGGGAAATAGCCGATGCAATCACTGAAAAAACCGCTGCGATTTTCTATGTTGCAGAGCGATATGCGCGCCCCCCTCTCACAGAGGTAACAGCCGTTGCCCATGCAGCCGGCATTCCCGTCATTGTCGATGCCGCAGCACAATTGCCGCCCGCCGCCAACCTCAAGCGCTTCATCTCAGAGGGAGCCGACCTGGTTGCGTTCAGCGGGGGCAAGGTGATCGGCGGGCCGCAAGCCACCGGGCTTTTGTGCGGACGGCAAGACCTGATCATGTCGGTGGCCCTGCAGCATCTGGATATGGATTTTCATGAGGAGCAATGGCAACCGCCGGCAACCCTCATTGACAAGACGCGCCTCAAGGGCATGCCCCGCAATGGCATCGGCCGACCCTGCAAGGTGGGGCGTGAAGATATTGTCGGGTTTCTCACCGCACTGGATCGATTTGTCAGCGAGAGTGACGCTGCACGCCACAAAAAATGGCTGGCGAAAGTGGAAATGATCGCAAGCGATCTCAAGGGCCTGAATGGTGCAGCTCTTGATTTGGTGGGCGCAGATGACACGGATACGGTCCCCCTGCTTCAACTGACATTGCCACCCTCTCCGGCCCCCTCAGCGCTGGATGTCATGATCGCACTGCAAAATGGAACCCCGTCTGTCCACGTCGACGCAACCTATGCGGACCGGCGCCTCATCCACATCAACCCGATCGGTCTGCGGGAGGACCAAGTGGCGCTCGTTGCGCCGGCGATCAGGACGGCTCTGGGCTAGAGCGTTTCACATTGGCGCCCGATTTCTTGGCCAGTTCCGCGCCGATCTGCTCATGCATTTTTTCTGCAAGCTCACGTGGCACCTGGTAGGTCACAGAGCCGCCGATGCCGAACTTTATGGCGAGAACAACATCACCCTTGTTCTGATCAGTGCCGATGGCGAAGCCCTGCGCGGGATAGGCTGAAACATATCCCTTGGCAGGAGGATTGAGCTTTTT
The DNA here is from genome assembly GCA_021775795.1 of Hyphomicrobiales bacterium. Lineage (GTDB taxonomy): Bacteria > Pseudomonadota > Alphaproteobacteria > Rhizobiales > JAJFHB01 > JAJFHB01. The sequence continues at coordinate 2,659 of JAJFHB010000408.1, forward strand.
GCAGGCATCAATCTGCATGGCGGCCTGATCAATGAGCTTTGAGGCTTCTGCCGGCGGCATTGCGAAGGCCACGGTCTTGCCGGTTGGGTGCTCCAGTTCAAGGAAAACCTGTTTGCCGTCGGGACTGGTGCCAGAGCCGATTACAGCTTTTACCGGGAATGCTTCTTTCTTGGTCATACCGCCTCGATTTAATGTGCTGCCTGGTGCGTTGTGTTTTCGCCGCGGACCATAAAAGTTTTTCTCGGGATAAAGAAGCAATGCCCGGATTTTTTTTGCGTGACGGCTTTGCCGTTGCGATGGCACAATGAATCTCAGAGAAGACCCGTGGAATCTCAGGGAAGACCGGTGCATCCGGGCAAGACGGGATGCAACCGCTAAGCATCAAAGGAGCAAAGATGATGTCCGATCCAAGAATCATGCGCATGGAAGCTAAAGGGCCGGAAGGCACCGGTATGGAAACCTGGGAAGAGATCGATCCGAAAGATCTCGTCGCTGGAACTCCCGTGCAGCGCGGCCACATGTACCATGATGATCCGCAAACCGGATTGCAGGTCGGGGTTTGGGACTGCACGCCGATGACAACAAAGATGGGGCCCTACCCGGTCAATGAATACATGCACGTGCTTGAGGGCTCAGTCACGATGGTGCATGAGGATGGCTCCGAGGAAACGATCCGGGCGGGTGAAGACTTCATCATTCCCAAGGGAACGCCGTGTATCTGGAAGCAAACGGAATACATCCGAAAATTCTTCGTCATCTTTGATGATCCCTCAGGCGCTCTGGCAGAAGATAAGGATGCTCTGCGCATCATTCGCCCCCAGCCACATGGCGAACTTGCTGCTGCCGATGCCGGCGATCCGGCTGCATTTACCGGCACGGTGCCCGAAATACAGGCGCACACCTGGTTTACCGATCCAACCGGTCAGATGGTTGTCGGGGTCTGGGAAGCAAACGCCATGGAGCGTCCGGTGGGTCCGATCGGCCGCTGCGAATTGATGATCCCGGTCAAAG
>JAJFHB010000409.1 GCA_021775795.1 Hyphomicrobiales bacterium
CAACCACGAGATCATCGACATCAAGATCGTGATTGTTTTCTGCATTTGCAATTGCAGATTCGAGCGTCTTCTTGACCTCAACTGCAATGCGCTTGCGCGAAAACGTGAGGTCAGCCAAAGCCTTCTCAACTTTCATTCCGCGGATACCAGTCGCCACCACATTCAACTTGATGGGGCTGATACGCATCAAACGCGTCACTGCACGTGCTTCATTTTCGCCCAGCGAACGGGGCCGTGAACTCTTGCCCATGACCTACCTCCTCTTCGCTTTTTTGTCTGCCGTATGGCCATAGTAGGTACGCGAAGGAGCGAACTCACCCAGTTTGTGGCCAACCATGTCTTCGGTCACCAGCACAGGAATGTGCTTGTGGCCATTGTGAACCGCGAACGTCAAACCGACGAACTGCGGCGCAATTGTTGACCGGCGACTCCAGGTCTTGATCGCACCCTTACGGCCGGAACCTTGGGCGGCTTCTGCTTTTTTAAGCAGGTAGCCGTCAATGAACGGCCCTTTCCAGACAGAACGTGCCACGTGATTTTTCCTCTTAACGCTTCGACTTGCGCAGATGGCGGCTGCGCAGAATGTATTTGTCTGTCGACTTATTCGACCGTGTGCGTTTGCCCTTTGTCGGCTTACCCCAAGGTGTAACCGGATGACGGCCCCCTGAAGTACGACCTTCACCGCCGCCATGGGGGTGATCGACCGGGTTCATAGCGACACCACGAACCGACGGGCGCTTGCCAAGCCACCTGTTGCGTCCGGCTTTACCAAGCTTGATGTTGGCATGATCAGGGTTTGAAACCGCCCCGACCGTTGCCATGCACTCAGCCCTTACCATCCGCTGCTCGCCAGACTTCAGGCGAAGCAACGCATAACCTTGATCACGTCCAACCAACTGAACATACGTTCCAGCAGAACGAGCAATCTGACCGCCCTTGCCTGCCTTCATCTCCACATTGTGGATGATGGTGCCGATAGGCATGTTGGACAGCGGCATGGCATTGCCAGGTTTTACGTCAACCCGCTCACCCGCAATGACAGTGTCGCCTTCGCTGACCCGCTGAGGTGCAAGGATGTAGGCTTCTTCGCCGTCCTCATACTTCAACAAAGCAATAAATCCCGTACGGTTGGGGTCATATTCCAGCCGCACAACTGTACCGGCGACATCAAACTTCTGACGCTTGAAGTCAATCACACGGTAGGTGCGCTTATGACCGCCACCACGACGGCGAGCCGTGACACGACCCTGATTGTTGCGGCCGCCCTTGCTTGTCAGGCCTTCTGTCAATTTCTTGACAGGCTTGCCCTTCCAAAGCTGAGACCGCTCAACAAGCACCAGCCCTCTTTGGCCAGGTGTGTTCGGTTTGTATTGTTTCAGTGCCATAGTCTGACAACCTTTCGTGACGGAGCTTCCGTCAGAGACCCGTCGTAATATCGATAGAGTGGCCTTCTTCGAGCGTCACCACCGCGCGTTTTACATCGCTCTGGCGGCCGCTGCGGCCACGGAAACCTTTGACCTTGCCCTTGCGGATCATCGTGTTCACCGCTTTGACCTTGACCTCAAAGAGGCGCTCAACCGCTTCCTTGACTTCAACCTTTGTAGAATCCTTAGCAACCTTGAAAATGACCTGGTTGTGTTCGGTGGCCAGGGTCGATTTCTCGGTGATCACGGGACCCCGAATTACGTCGTAACAGCGCTCGAGGTTCATGCGAATCTCGCCTCCAGTTCCTGCAGGGCCGCCTTCGTCAACACCAACTTGTCACGGCGCAAAATGTCGTAGACATTTATGCCTTGCACCGGCAGCACGTCGACACCGACTATATTGCGCGAAGCAAGTGCGAAGTTTCCGTCGACTTCCTTGCCATCAATAATGAGAGCGTTAGTAAGCCCAAGCTTCTCAAACGACGCGAGCAGAGCCGCGGTTTTCGGTTCCTTCAAACTGGCAGCATCCAGAACAATCAATTCTTCTGCCTGCACTTTCGCCGAAAGCGCATGGCGCAATGCGAGCGCCCTCACCTTTTTCGGCAAGTCGATTGCATGGCTCCGAACCACCGGTCCGAAGGCCTTGCCGCCGCCACGAAACTGCGGAACTTTCTTGTTCCCGTGACGGGCGCGGCCCGTACCTTTTTGACGGAACATCTTTGCAGTCGTTCCGCGGATCTCGCTCCGGCCCTTGGTCTTGTGTGTGCCGGACTGGCGCTTTGCCAATTGATAACGCACCATGCGGTGCAGCAGATCGCGACGAGGCTCTAGCCCGAAAATGGCTTCATTGAGTTCAACATCACCGGCCTTTCCGGCCTCAAGCGTGGTTACATTCAATTTCATCACGCGTCGTCCTTGTGCTCGTCAGCGCCACTGTCAGGCGTTTCAGAAACTTCACTGACCGGCGCTTCAACTTCGTCGGCAGCTTCAGGCTTTGCTTCAGCAGATCCAGAAACTCTGAACGACCCCGGCATCGGAACTTCATCCGGCAACTTGCGCTTGACCGCGTCGTGCAAAAGTATCCAGCCACCCTTCGATCCAGGTATCGCACCCTTCACAAGGATCAAACCGCGCTCAACATCAGTGCGGACCACGACTAGGTTCTGCGTCGTGACAGTGGTCGAACCCATGTGGCCGGCCATCTTCTTACCTTTGAAGACCCTGCCTGGATCCTGGCACTGCCCCGTAGAACCGTGTGAACGGTGCGACACGGAAACACCATGCGATGCACGCAGGCCGCCAAAGTTATGGCGTTTCATGGCACCGGCAAAACCCTTGCCGATACTGGTACCTGAAGCGTCCACAAACTGGCCTGGCACAAAGTGGTCGGCCGTGATCTCCGCACCAACATCAATCATGTTGTCTGCACTGACCCGGAACTCCACGACTTTGCGCTTCGGCTCAACATGAGCGACAGCAAACTGACCGCGATCCGCCTTGGTGACGCGCTTGACCTTGGCCAAGCCGGCTCCCAGTTGAAGCGCAGTATAGCCGTGCTTCTCCTCGGTCCGGTGAGCAACCACCTGACAATTATCCAGCTTCAAAACCGTAACGGGAACATGTTGCCCGTCATCGGAATAAACCTGCGACATACCCAATTTCTGAGCAATGACACCTGAGCGCATTGTTCTCTGGCTCCTTAGAGCTTGATCTCCACATCAACACCTGCCGCAAGGTCGAGCTTCATAAGAGCGTCGACTGTTTGCGGAGTCGGATCGACAATATCGAGAAGACGCTTATGCGTACGGATCTCAAATTGCTCGCGACTTTTCTTGTCAATGTGTGGTGAACGATTGACTGTAAACTTTTCGATGCGAGTAGGCAGCGGGATGGGTCCACGCACCTGCGCACCCGTCCGTTTAGCCGTATTCACGATTTCCCGCGTCGAGGTATCCAGGATTCGATGATCGAATGCCTTGAGCCTGATGCGGATATTTTGACCGTGCATCTTGTTTTCCAATAGTTACGGGCGCCAATGTGGCGCCCGCGTTAAACCCTTACTCGATAATCTTTGCCACCACGCCGGCGCCGACTGTTCGGCCACCTTCGCGGATCGCAAAGCGAAGCTGTTCTTCCATCGCAATAGGAACAATCAGCTCAACTTCCATGCTCACATTGTCGCCAGGCATTACCATCTCCGTGCCAGACGGCAAACTGACAACACCCGTAACATCCGTCGTCCGGATGTAAAACTGCGGGCGGTAGTTCGTGAAGAACGGTGTGTGACGCCCTCCCTCTTCCTTCGTCAGAATGTAAGCCTCTGCCGTGAACTTCGTATGCGGCGTAACTGTACCGGGCTTGCACAAAACCTGACCACGCTCAATGTCATCACGCTTCGTGCCACGAAGAAGCACACCAACGTTGTCGCCTGCCTGACCCTGATCAAGCAGCTTACGGAACATTTCAACGCCCGTAACGATGGTCTTCGTCGTGTCGTTAATGCCGACAATCTCAATCTCTTCGCCAACCTTCACAACGCCGCGCTCAACACGACCCGTCGCAACCGTGCCACGGCCCGAGATCGAGAACACATCCTCAACAGGCATCAAGAACGGCTGATCAACAGCACGCTCGGGCTGCGGGATGTAGGCATCAACCGCTTCCATCAACGCCAGGATCGAATCATTCCCCGTCGCTGCGTCACCGCCCTCAAGCACTGCAAGCGCTGAGCCGGAAATTACAGGAATGTCGTCGCCTGGAAACTCGTAGGAGGACAAAAGCTCACGAACTTCAAGCTCAACAAGCTCGAGAAGTTCCGCATCATCAACCTGGTCAACCTTGTTCAGGTAAACAACAAGCGCTGGCACACCAACCTGGCGGGCAAGAAGAATATGCTCGCGCGTCTGCGGCATCGGACCATCAGCAGCTGACACAACGAGGATCGCACCGTCCATCTGGGCAGCGCCTGTGATCATGTTCTTCACATAATCAGCATGGCCCGGGCAATCAACGTGGGCATAGTGACGGTTGGCCGTCTCATATTCCACGTGTGCCGTCGAAATCGTGATGCCGCGTGCTTTTTCTTCAGGTGCCTTGTCAATGTCGGCATACGCTGAAAATGTCGCGCCGCCGCTCTCAGCCAAAACCTTCGTGATCGCTGCCGTCAACGTTGTCTTGCCATGGTCAACATGGCCAATCGTCCCAATGTTGCAGTGCGGCTTCGTCCGCTCAAACTTCTCTTTCGCCATCGCGAATAATTCCTTGTCTCTTCATCATTCCGGCGCAACGCCGTCCAACTCTAACAGGCCCTCAGCTTGGCGGGCCGACTTGCACTTTGAACCCTTTGCGCTTTCGCGCTGGTTCCGCCTGCACCACTCTGCCGCTTCTTGAGGTGACCGGCTGACCGATTCGCCTCTTTTTGCTGGAGCGGGTGAAGGGAATCGAACCCTCGTCTTCAGCTTGGAAGGCTGCTGCTCTACCGTTGAGCTACACCCGCACGCCACAACACCTTTTAACGACCATGGTGGAGGGGGTTGGATTTGAACCAACGTAGGCATAGCCAACGGGTTTACAGCCCGTCCCCTTTAACCACTCGGGCACCCCTCCATGTTCATAATGGTCGTTAAAGCGCGCAAGGGCGCGCCCGGTGTCATCCACCGGGATCCGCGCGTAGGTTTTATGTGAACGAGAGAGCTCCGTGTCAACCGAAAATCGCCAAAAAAAACAAATAATAACGCCCAGAAGGGATCTTGCGGGCTAAACCCGCTCCCTGCCGTGCGGCATCTTGTGTTTACTTCTCCGTGTCAGGGAATATAAGCCACTCCATGTCTCACCGCAAGTCATCCTCATCAAGCAAGCCGCGCAGCACCGAAAGAGAGATGCTTTTCGGCACTCACGCAGTGCTCGCAGCGCTCACAAACCCACAACGCACGTGCTATTCGCTTTGGGCAACCCAGAATGCCGCGAATCGCCATGCAGAAGAGCTGTCCAGGTCAACTCTGTCGCCAACAATCGTGTCTGCCCGCGAGCTTGACCGCAAAACGAGTGCCACCACAGTGCATCAGGGCCTCGTGCTCCAGGCAACACCCCTTCCCCCTGTGACACTTGAGGATCTGAACGCTTCGGCCCCGCTGCTGATTCTGGATCAGGTCACCGACCCTCAAAATGTCGGTGCCATTCTCAGAAGTTGTGCCGTATTTGGGGTCGAGGCTGTCATCATGACATCGCGGAACGCCCCACCGCTTACGGGCACGGTTGCCAAAGCGGCAAGTGGCGCCCTGGAATGTGTGTCCGTAATCAAGGTAACGAACCTTGCAAGATCACTGGAAGAACTTGAAGCTAAGGGATACCAGCTCATTGGTCTTGATGGAGAAGCGGAGCAGTCGCTGAACGCTTTTGTTCCTGCCCCACCCTTTGCCCTGGTTATGGGCGCAGAGGGCAAGGGTCTCAGGCAACTCACCCAAAAACACTGCCACCACCTTGTGCGCATCGAGGCACGAGGCGCGATTGCCAGCCTCAACGTTTCCAACGCTGCAGCGGTTGCCCTGTTTGCCATTACAAACCAGAACGCCTGACGTTAAATCGTAAAGCCTTGAAAAAACGAAAGGCCGGGGCGAGCCCGGCCTTCATTTGATGACCAAATGTCATCTACTCGTGTCTAAACCGGCTAGTGTCCAAACCGGAACCCGAAGCCCTGACCACCGAAATTGAAGTAGAAACTCCGGTTGCTGCGGCGACGGTAGCTACGGTTGTAACCATAGTTGTTACCGTAGTATTGCCGGTTCCTGCGCTGGTTGCGATAGTGACCATAGCCTTGATTGCGGCCATAGGCGCGATCGTTGCCATAGGTTTGATGCCCGTTAAAGGAATCTCCCCGTTCGGCCAAAGCAGGCGTAGATCCGCCAAACATGCCTACCATCAGCGCAAATGCCACGGCCACTATTGAAAATTTGAGCGCCTTCATGACGACCTCTCTATAGAGTGTCCCCCTCTATGACGTTAAATATAGTTCACAATTCCCGGTTCTACCACCCGTCAAGAACACCCAAGGGCGACTGATAACGGGTCTGACAACAAATATTCCAAATTCCGGTAACACAACCTGCTTCCACGAAATGCCA
>JAJFHB010000410.1 GCA_021775795.1 Hyphomicrobiales bacterium
CGTCGTTCGACCAGCCAACATTCGAATGGCTGTCATCGGTTCTGGCTTCCAGATTGGCCCGGGCTGCCAGGCTCAACAGTTGCACCGCCCGGTGCGCCAAAGCCCTCGCGGGCAAGAGATTTCCAGGCGCAATGATCCTCAGTTCGTTCCCGATGAGCATGAACGAGTTTTCCTTCTGTTATTGGCCGCCACTGGGGCTCTAGATGAGATCCGGGTCGGTGATGATTTCGACCAGTGAGGGCCCGTCGTGGTTCAGAGCTTCCGTGAGTGCTGCATCCAGAGCATCCGTTTCCGTGACACGAACGCCGTGCCCTCCACACAGTCGGGCAAAAGCAGCAAAGGATGGATTGTGCAGGTTGGTTTCCCATACCGGCCATTCACCCGCTTTCTGTTCCTTTGAAATTTTACCCAACTCGGAATTGTTGAGCAGCACGTGGGTAATATTCATGCCGTACTTGACGGCGGTGGTGAAATCCATCGGGTATTGGCCAAAGCCGCCATCGCCGGAAACAGAGACAACCTTCCGGCCAGCGAACTCCTCAAAGTCCTGCGTTGCAGACCAGGCCCCCATAGCGGCGGGAAAGCCAAAGCCAATCGATCCGAGATAACCGGACATGAGAACGCGTTGCCCTTTGGTCTCAAAGTAACGGCCAAAGGAATAAGTATTGTTGCCGACATCGACGGCGATGATGGCGTCATCCGGGCAAGCCTTTGTCAGTGCCGCAAAAACCGCAGCGGAGTGTATGCCTGTGTTTCTTTGCTCACCGAGTCGGGAAAGCTTTTCTTCACGCCATATGGCCCACCGTTCCACAAGCTCCGCAACCTGATCAGGTCTTTCGGCTTCTGCGGAAAGGGCCGGCGAAACCGCACGGCAGAAGGCGCTGATTTCACCCCATACCGGAAGCGTTACCGGATGAAACTTGCCAAGCTGCATACGCTCAAAATCAACCTGCAGAATAGGTTTGCTCGGCTCTATGCCTGTATGATTTGAGAATGAAGTGCCAAGAGCAATGAGCAGGTCGGCTTCATTCATGAACCAGCTTGCAATGGGAGTGCCTGAGCGGCCAAGCACGCCTGCAGCATTCGGGTGGCTGTCGGGGATCAGACCCTTGGCCTTGAATGTGGTCAATACCGGCGCGCCCAGCTTTTCTGCGAATGCGATGACAGCTTTAGACGCTTCGATTGCGCCATGACCGACAACGAGAACCGGTCGTCTGGCACCGTTTATCAACGCTGCCGCTTTTTCAAGGTCACTTGCTGACGGCACGATTTCTGCACCGGAGATACGCCCGTCAGGTCGCCCGGCCGGGGCATCGCTTTCCACCGTTTGAACATCATCTGGAAAGATCAGATGCGCCACGTCCCGTTCCACCAGGGCTGTCTTGCAGGCCAGAGACATAAGCTCGCCATGCCTGGAAGACCCAAGCACCGGTTGTGAAAAGCGAGACACAGCATCGAAGGCAGATTTCAGATCAATATCCTGAAAGGCGCCTGGCCCGAACACCTGTGTCTGAACCTGCCCGGTCAACGCCAGCACCGGTGCGCGGTCAACTTTTGCATCCCACATGCCGGTCATAAGATTTGTTGCTCCCGGCCCGGCAATCGTCAGGCAGGCCGCCGGTCGATTGGTGAGTTTGCCGTAAGCGGACGCCGCAAACGCGGCAGCCCCCTCGTGACGAACGCCAATAAACGAGAGCTCTCCCTCCATGACCCTCAGCCTTATGGCATCGGCCAGCCCGAGATTGGAGTGTCCGACCATGCCGAAAACCCGTTTCACGCCCCAGTTCACCATGGTTTCCGCCATGACATCGGTCACCGTGCGCGCCCGTGGAGGCTCCGGCTCAAGCCCAACGAAGAGTTCGCCGTCGCGTTCTTCAACGGGATAAAGCTGTTGGCCCGTATCGTCATGGCCGCCAGGGGCGGCGCCCGTCAGGGGGTCAAAATCCCAGCCGTGCCATGGGCATCGGATCCAGCATTTGCCGTCCACTCCCTCTTCGATAGAGCCCTCACCCAGGGGACCGCCCTGGTGCGGACAGTGATTATCCATCGCCGCCCACCGTCCATCGAAATGCGAAAGGCAGAGCGATACGGTGCGTGCTGTCACCGTCTTGACGCGTCCTTCTGGAAGTTCGTCCGCACGGCCAACCTTGATCCATTCAAGATTTTCACTCGTCATCGCCTGTTCCTCGTCTTGTTGTCGTTTTTGAAAGGCAAAGCTCAGCTCTGCAAAACGCCGCCGTAGGCAACGCCCGATAATCCGGCCATTTCCGTTTTCCAGGTCGTCAGATCATCCACTTCAAACTTTGACAGGTGATCATGTCCGCATGCCCGGGCCATGACCTGCATGAGTTCAACGGAAGCAGAGAAAAAATTCTTGAGCTGCTCTGCGGAGTTTTCCACCACAAGGCGGCTCACCAGATGAGGCTTTTGCGTTGCGATTCCGACCGGGCAGTTGTTGGTGTGGCAGGCACGCATGGCAATACAGCCAACAGCCTGCATGGCGGCATTCGAGACGGCAATTGCATCCGCGCCAAGAGCAAGCGCCTTTATGAAGTCCGCCGGTTTCCTCAAGCCCCCGGTTATGACCAGTGTGACATCACTGCGTCCCGCCGC
>JAJFHB010000042.1 GCA_021775795.1 Hyphomicrobiales bacterium
TCTCTGAATGGCGCCAGGCCGAGGCCGAACGCATCACACGCGAACAGCGGCCCGATCTTTGGCAACGCTATCTGGCGGCCAGAAAAGACTAGATCGTTTCAGAACTTTAAATCATGCATCGTCCAGGTAATCACCCTGTCCGTATCCGCTTCCGTTGAAAGTCCCTGGTCGAGCATCTGATCCATCAGACGAAAGCGCCGGACCAGTTCTTCTTCATCACTTACGTGCCCGGCAAGATAAAGTGAGGCCAACCCGTGCACCATGGCCCAGACGATGCCGGTGATATCACTCTCGTTGCCTTTGAAAAGACCACCGGCCACACATTCGGCCAGAGGAGCAGCAGCAGCCTGTTGCAGCCTTTCAAGCGCCGACAAGAGTTCCGGCGCTGACCCAGCAGAGGCCACCGGCTTATCGAACATCAACCCATAGAGCTGCGGTTGCCGTGCTGCAAACAAGACATGGGACAACCCCATTGCCGTAAGGCTGTCACGAGCACCATCCTGACTCGCTATCGCATGAAGGCAGACATCACCAAGACGCTCAAATCCAACCGCCCGAATGCAATCGAGGATTTCTTCCTTGTCGCGAAAGTAGGAATAAGGCGTTGAGCGGCTTATGCCCGCCTCTCGCGCCAGCGTGCGCATCGAGATGCCATCGGCGCCTTCACGCGCATAAAGCTCAGCGGCAATACGGCCAAGCCGTGCACGGCCTGCGGCGACATCTTCCGGCGTCAAAGCCTTGGTCATGGTCAAACTATCGCCGCACGGCACTCAAGCTGTCAATGGACAGTGTCAAATGATGCGTGGCGCAGATCCCGGGCCGCGCTCCAGCGCCCAGGCCGCTTTCATGCCTTCATAGACCGCTTCTTCAGCCGTCCGGCAGGACAGGCAGTCTCCTACCGCAAAGATGTCCGCATCGTAATCTTCGAGCTGATCCAGCAGAGTGGATTCCGTATCGTTGCCCTGGGCAAGAACCAAAGTGTCGACACCCTCGATCAGCATCGGCGCCTCGCTTACCGAGTGCTGCAGATAAACCGTATCCGCGTCCGCACCATAAAGACGGGCATAGGGGATAACCTCAACCCCAAGCGTGTGCAGCCGTGCCGCCTGCAGGTCGCGAACATAAAATGGCAGCAGTTCTCCTGCATGCAATCCATTTATGGCAAGCCTCACATGACAACCTGATTGCGCAAGCATTTCCGCCAGACCGACACCAACCCAGTCACAGCGCCAGTCGGCCACAACCACGGATTGCCCGACATTCACCTGCTCACGCAATACCTGCCAGGCATCGACCACATGAGAATCCTCGCCGAATTCCGCATTTTTGGGCCACAGCGGTTTACCGCCGGTCGCCACAATAATCGCGTCCGGTGCTTCTGAGGCAATCATCGCCATATCCACTTCAGAGTGGGTTCGGACAGTGGCACCTGAAAGTTCAATCTCACGCGCGAGATTGGTGACGATACCGCCAAACTCTGATCGGCCAGGAAGAAGTTGGGCCAGCAGAGCCTGCCCCCCCAATCGTGGACTTGCCTCATGCAGTGTCACATCGTGCCCATGGGCCGCAGCCGTTGCTGCAGCCTTCATGCCGCCCGGACCTCCGCCCACCACCATGACGCGCCTTGGTGTGTCCGTTTGAGCAGGCGCCCCGAAGGTCCGCTCCCGACCGGTTTCTGGATGCTGGATACAGGAAATCGGATAGCCCTTGTGAAAATGACCGATGCACGCCTGGTTGCAGCCGATACAGGCCCGGATATCGTCGAAACGTCCTTCCGATGCCTTGTTGGCCATTTCCGGATCACAGATCATTGCCCGGGTCATGCCGCACATGTCAGCCTGTCCTGACGCAATGACCTGTTCAGCGTCCTGCGGCTGGTTGATGCGGCCCGCCACAAACACCGGGATAGAAACCTTGGCCTTTACCGTCGCCGCGAACGGCGCCACATAGGCATTGTCTATCACCATCGGCGGCACAATATGCGTTGCCCCACCGAGAGACGCCGACGTTCCGGCGATCACATTCACATAGTCAATATCCCCCTGGAGGGCGATAATCGCCTCAAGCGCTGTGGCCTCTTCCAGGCCTGCCGGGTCTTTTTCATCACCGGAGATCCGCAGCCCCACTACCGCGTCTCCCGCTGCGGCACGCACCGCAACCGCAGTTTCCTTGAGAAACCGCAACCTGTTCTCAAACGACCCGCCGTACTGATCGTCACGCCGATTAACATTTGGATTGAGGAACTGCGCCGGCAGGTAGCCATGACTGGCAACAATTTCAACGCCGTCCACCCCCGCTTCGCAGGCGCGTCTGGCGGTTGCAGCATAGCATTCAATCATATGAGCGATGAAACGCTGCGACATGGCACGCGGTATCATGTGGAACCGGTCGCTTGGCGTCGCTGACGGGGCATAAGCCACCGGCAGGGTTCCATCATTCGATTCCATGATTTCACGGCCGGGATGGAAAAGCTGAACAAACAGCCGGCAATCATAGCCATGCACGGTGTCGGCGAGTTTTCTTAAGCCAGGGATACAGTCATCTGTATCTCCCATGAGAATGTGGGAACTGTAGCGCGCGCTCTCATGAACGCCGACAACCTGTACGACCAAAAGTCCGGCCCCGCCCCTGGCCCGCGCCTCGTGATAGGCAACAAGCGCGTCATTCACCTTGCCATCCGTCGGCAGTGACGTGTCATGGCCGGTCGACAGGATCCGGTTCTTGACGGTCACACTACCAACCCTGAGGGGTGAGAACAGATTTTCGAGCCGCGCCGCCATGACGTTTTCTCCTGAAGCAGATACTCTTTGAGACTTTAGCGCTTCTGGACGCCACTGCAATATCGAGAAACTAGAATCCGTGCCGCCGCCACAACGGTCCGAACACCTCATCAGCAGCAACTGCATCGACTATGGTATTCAGCTTCGGAAATCTGGTCTTTTCCTCCGCCCATGCCATCAACATAGCGAGATAAACATCCGCCATACTCATGTCAGCTCCGGTGATGAACTTTTCTTCGCCAAGCGCATCCTCCATGACAGCAAGGCTTCGCCTGACATGGCTTTCGCCTGCGGCTTGTACCGCCGGGGCACACTCGGGATCCGATGTGTAACGCTGAGGATAGAAACTGCGCAGGCAAGCCTCGTAGAGATTGACGGACATAAACACCATCCACCTCAAAAAAGCCGCATGACCGGGACTTCCGACTTCCGGCGACAGTCCGCGCGAGGGGAAAATACTGGCCAGATATATCGTGATGGCAGCTGATTCAGTCATCACTTCACCGGACGGCAAGACCAGTGCGGGAACCTGGTGCAAAGGATTCAGCGCCACAAAGTCCGGGCGCATATGCTCATCCTTTTCAGTGTCGACGATGGCGATCTCGAAGTCTGCACCTGATTTCACAAGAGCGGCCTCTGCAATGAAGCCACCGGAACCATCATGGCTGTAAAGCAAATATCCCATTACGCAGTTTCCCTCTCAACAATATTCATGTGCCGCCGTGTGCAACGTTAAAACATGATTCGGGCAGATCCTGCCCTTCAGCTACAATTTGAAAAGAGATCTGCCATAGCAGATGCTCACTTGTGTTTCTGCAGGCGTACACTCGGCGCGCCGGTTGCAGCCCCGTCCGCGTCCGCACAGCACTCCTCTGTGAGGAATTCGAGCACCATATCCATGACCGCATAATTTGCCGTACATGAATGCGTTGTGCCCTGTTTGCTGCGAGCCACCAAATCAACAACTTCCAGCTGCTTGAGATGGTGGGAAAGCGTCGATGCCGGAATGCCGAGTGCCTCCTGGATTTTGCCGACCGGACGGCCATGATCGCCAGCGCGCACAAGCAATCTGTAGATAGCCAACCGTGTCGGGTTCCCTAAGGCCTCAAGACAGGCTGCCGTATGCTCCAGTCGCTCCATATATCCGGCTCCCCTATCGCAACAATCCCGACGCAAGCCCAGATTTACGGGCGCCAAAGGTCATGTCGAGTGCATTAAGTTTCTTTGAAACTAATCGAGCTACACATATTAACAAGGAGATTGAGTTGCCTTCCAGCTAACCTGGTAACCCCATGCTTGTGACTGAGAGAGTATTGTGACGCCACAACATCAGCGAAAGGCCGTAAAATAGCTCTGTTCCAACGCTGCCCGGCCCGCCGGATTTATACAAGAATCAGGCATCGACAAACGCTGCTGAGTGGGTTATGGAAACGCTCGTTTTTCTCAGCGCCAGACAATATGTCGATGTAGGTTGCGCATTTTTCGCAACAGTCCCAACGCGCACGAGTTGCAAGAGGTTAGACCCATGAACATGATCGAAGAGATCAACCGGGAAGAAGCCGCACGCATATTAGAGATGCGCGCCCTTCCTGATTTCGCCCCGGGCGATACACTGCAGGTAAATGTTAAGATCCGCGAAGGCGAGCGCGAGCGTATCCAGACCTTCGAGGGTGTCTGCATTGGCCGCAGCGGCGCTGGACTGCATGAAAGCTTCACGGTCCGCAAAATTTCCTATGGCGAGGGCGTTGAACGCGTGTTTCCTGTCTTCACACCGCTCATCGACAGCATCAAAGTGATGCGCCGGGGCAAGGTGCGGCGTGCCAAATTGTATTATCTTCGCGGTCGGCGCGGAAAATCTGCCCGTATTGCCGAGCGCCAGGATTTCCACCGTAAGGAAAAAGGCGCGCCCGCAAAGGCCGCTGCTGCAGCGCCCAAAGAATAGTCGCTGCCCAAGAACGAATTGCTTCGCATTGCGGGCGGCTCCCTGGAGACAGGCTGCCGCCCTTTGCATTTAAAGCTGAAATGGTTGCGGGCTGAGTTCTGCGCACCATCAGCACACAATAATTTCTAAGAGGCTTGCTCATGTCCAACCCGCGCACTCTCTACGACAAGATTTGGGATGCTCATCTGGTTCACGAACAGGAAGACGGCACCTGTCTCCTCTACATTGACCGCCACCTGGTGCATGAGGTGACAAGCCCACAGGCTTTCGAGGGGCTGCGCATGACCGGCCGCACAGTACGCGCGCCTGAAAAAACCCTGGCGGTGGTTGACCACAACGTACCGACCACAGATCGTTCACAGGGCATCGATGATCCTGAATCCGCCCTGCAGATCGACACACTGGCCGCGAACTGCGCCGAGTTTGGTGTCGACTATTTCAACGAAACCGATGTGCGTCAGGGCATCGTCCACATCATTGGCCCGGAGCAGGGTTTCACCTTGCCTGGAACGACAATCGTTTGCGGCGACAGCCAC